>JAQGIA010000270.1 GCA_028291445.1 Belnapia sp. | reverse complement strand
CGGCCTGATCATCGATGGGCTGTTCCGCAACCAGTTCGGCTCCTCGGGCCTGCCCTACCGCATCCCGCCGGAGCTGCAGGGCGCCTGGGACCTCGGCTTCATGTACATGCCGATCTATCGCGGCTGGGTCGTGGTCGCCGCGCTGATCCTCTGCCTCTCGACCTGGCTGCTGATCGAGAAGACCCGGCTCGGCGCCTATCTGCGCGCGGCGACCGGGAACGCGCCGCTGGTCCAGGCCTTCGGCGTCAACGTCCCCCGCATGGTCACGCTGACCTACGGCTTCGGCGTGGCGCTGGCCGCCATCGGCGGCGTCTTGGCGGCGCCGATCTACTCGGTCAATCCGCAGATGGGCACCAACCTCATCATCGTGGTCTTCGCGGTGGTGGTCATCGGCGGGATGGGCTCGATCATCGGCTCCATCGTCACCGGCTTCGGCCTCGGCGTCGTCGAGGGCCTGACCAAGGTCTTCTGGCCGGAGGCCTCGGCCACCGTCGTCTTCGTCATCATGGCGATCGTGCTCGTCGCACGCCCCGCCGGCCTTTTCGGGAGGGCCTGATCCATGCCTGACACCAGCATCGCTGCCGGCGCCGACGCCATTCCCGCCCCGGTGCGGGAGGATCACGGGATCTGGGGCTTCTCCCGGGCGCAGTTCGGCGCCCTGGTCCTCATGGTCGCGTTCCTGGCCATCGCGCCCTTCTTCCTCTACCCCGTCTTCCTGATGAAGCTGCTGTGCTTCGCGCTGTTCGCCTGCGCCTTCAACCTGCTGATCGGCTACGTCGGCCTGCTCAGCTTCGGCCATGCCGCGTATTTCGGGATGGGCGGCTATATCGCCGGCCATGCCGCCAAGGTCATGGGGCTGACCCCGGAGCTGTCGATCATCGCCGGTGGGCTGGTGGCCGCCGGGCTCGGCGCCGTCGCCGGCTGGGTCGCCATCCGCCGCCAGGGCATCTACTTCGCCATGATCACCCTGGCGCTCGCCCAGATGATCTATTTCTTCTGCGTCCAGGCGCCCTTCACCGGCGGCGAGGACGGCATCCAGGCGGTTCCGCGCGGCAAGCTGTTCGGCGCCATATCGCTCGACCGCGACCTGACGATGTATTGGGTGGTGGCCGCGATCTTCCTGCTCGGCTTCCTGCTGATCCACCGGATCATCCATTCTCCCTACGGCATGGTGCTGAAGTCGATCAAGGAGAACGAGCCGCGCAGCACCTCGCTCGGCTACCGCACGGACGACTACAAGTTGATGGCTTTCATCCTGTCCTCGGCGCTGGCCGGCGTGGCCGGGGCGACCAAGTCGCTGGTCTTCGGCATCGCCACCCTGACCGACGTGCATTGGTCGATGTCGGGCGAGGTGGTGCTGATGACCCTGGTGGGCGGCCTCGGCACCGTCTTCGGCCCGGTGATCGGCGCCGGGGTGATCGTCGCCATGCCGAACTACTTGGCGGAATTGGGCGCCTGGGTGACGGTGATCCAGGGCGTGATCTTCGTGGTCTGCGTCCTGGCATTCCGCCGCGGCATCGTCGGCGAAATCGGCGCGCTGCTGAAGGTGAAACTATAAGACATAGATGAGGGTCCGGGAGAGTATCTTCTCCCGGCCTTTTCCTCAGTCTTCCCTGAAGTAAGGCTCCACCGTCCCATTGAGCTTGATCGTCATCGGATTGCCATGCCGATCGACGCTTTTACCCACCGTCAGCCGGACCCAGCCTTCGCTGACGCAATACTCATCGACATTGGTTTTCTCCGCCCCGTTGAAGCGGATGCCGATGCCGCGCGCGAGCAGCTCGGGCTTGTGGAAGGGGCTCTTCGGATTGGTCGCCAGGCGGTCGGGCAGGGTATCGGTCATCGGGCTTGGCCTTTCGGCAATAGGGGCGTGGCGGGGTGATAGCCAGCAACCGCCGCCACGCCAAGTCATCCCTGTCAGGCTGCCAGCTCCTGGCTGCGGTCCCAGATATTCGGCACCGAAGGGTTGCTGTAGCCCGAGATGAAGCGCTTGGTCGCGCCGGTCGCCGGGTCGAAGACGCTGCGCGCGATGGCGCCGATATTGCCGCCGTAGCAATGGATGCTGATGCTGGAACGGTCGGCGAAGGCATTCTCCACCACATGGATGTCGTAGGTATCGGCGCTCACCGCCGCCACCTCGCCCGGCCGCAGCCGGTCCACCTGGCCCGGGCGCATCGGTCCGCCGCCCGGTTGCGGCCGCATCTCGGTCGAGATCTCCTCGCCCCGCAGCATTCCGACCAACCCCCAGACGGTATGGTTGTGCACCGGCGTCCGCTGGCCCGGACCCCAGACGAAGCTGACGATGCAGAAGCGCTCCGCCGGATCGCAATGCAGCAGGTTCTGCCGATAGCTGGGGCCGGGCTCCGCCATGGCGGGCGGCAGCCAGTCGTCCACCGCGATCAGCCCGGCCAGCAGGTCGCGCCCCTCGGTCAGCCAGCGGCCGTCGCCGCCGCCCCCATCTCCCCCTTGGTCGGCCAGCCTGGTCATGGCCTGGATGAATCCCCGCAGCCGGATGAGTCCTGACATGTCAGCATCTCCCTCAGGCTTGGCAGCCTATCGCGGAAGCCGGCAAATGGAACGATGCTTCCTGCGCCGGTTTTGCACCGGCGGATATTGAGGAGGCCCAAGGTGACCCCCGAACTGCTCCGCTTCGCCGATGACGGCAGCATCCCGAACAACCCGCGCCTGCCGGCGCTGCTGTACCGCGGCGCGCTGCCGCCCGGCGACCCAGCCGCGGCCGAGGCCTGCTTCGCCCGCCACGGCTGGCCGCCGGCCTGGCGCAACGGCATCTACCGGCACCACCACTACCACCCACATGCGCATGAGGCCCTGGCCATCGCCCAGGGCCGGGTCCAGGTGCAGCTCGGCGGGGCGGAAGGGCAGGTGCTCGACCTGGTCGCCGGCGACGTGGTGGTGCTGCCGGCCGGCACCGGCCATTGCAACCTGGGCGCCAGCCCGGATCTGCTGGTGGTCGGCGCCTATCCGCCGGGCAGCGATTTGGCGGAGTTCACCGGCAGCGCCGAGGAATACGCCGAGGCCCTGGCCGCCATCCCCATGGTGCCCGACCCGGAGACCGACCCGGTCACCGGCGACCCCTGGCCTTCCGAGCCGCCGCCATCCGTGGGAGGTTTCGCCGCGTAACGGAGGACCGGCCCATGCCCGAAGGCACCGACATCTTCGCAATCCTGCATTCCACCCGCGCCATGCGCCGGCTGAAGCCCGACCCGGTACCGGATGAGCTGATCGCGCGGATCCTCCGGGCC
>JAQGIA010000152.1 GCA_028291445.1 Belnapia sp. | reverse complement strand
AATCATGCGGCTGGGGACACCCAATGCCTCAGCCCAGGGCTGCCGGCACCGCCGCCAATGGCAGGGCGGGGGCCGGGCGCAACAGGCCGGGAAAACCGTTCTCAATCAAGACGCGGTAACGTCCAGCAAGAACTTCTACCCGGCGCTTCTCACGCGCCGCCCGCAGCGCCGCGACCTGGGTGGCGTAGCGGGCCGTGTCCATTGCCGACACGATGGTCTCGAGCGCGGCCTCCAGCCCCGCCGCATCCTCGCAGAGCGTGCCGATATCGCCGTATTCGGCGAAGAATTGCTCGGTCAGCGGCACCCGGCTGGTGACCAGCGGCTTCAGCCAGGTCAGGGCGTCGATCAGCGCGCCGCTGGCCGAGAGGTCGTAGTAGCCGGTGCGGAAGGGCAGGAAGACGTAGTGCAGGCTGGCGAGGCGGGCCTCGAATTCCGCGCGGGTCAGTTGATCGGCGCTCGGCGGATGCGCCAGCAGGCCGTGGTCGGTGAGGTCGGCCTCCGCCGGCATGCGGCCGACATGGATGAACTCGACGCGTTCGGCGCCCCATCTGGCACGCAGCCGTCCGGCGACGGCGAGGAAGGTGTCGATCCCCTTGGCCGCGGTGCCGAGTCCGACGAAGCCGATCCGCACCGGGGTGCCGAGCGCGCTGCCGGTCGCCGCAGCCAGCTCGGCGGTATTGATCGGCAGCGGCACCACGTCGGTGCGTTCGGCCGCCGCCGGGATGCGCGCCGCGAGGGCGGTGCGGATCGCCTCCTCCAGCACCAGGAAGCGGGTCGGCACCGGGTGCCGCGCCTCGATCGCGCTGCGGGTATCGAGGGCGCGGCGCAGCGGGTTGCGCGGCCGCCAGCCGGTCGCGTCGTTGAGGTTGCCGTGGAAGCCGACCTGCAGCGCGGTGCCGCGGCCTGCCAGCCGCGCCGCCCAGGCAGCGGCGAAGGTGCCGGTGGCAGTGGTCGAGATCAGGAAGACGAGGCAGGGCTCCCCCCCGGGCACTGCGGCAAGGCCGGCGCGTACGCTGCGGAATTCCTGCGCCAGCCGGCGGAAGGAGACGATATGGGTGCGCCCGCGCCAGAGCGGCGAGACCTCGATCGGCACCAGCGCGACATTCGGCAGCGCCATCAGCGCGGCGTCGCGCCGCAACTCGGCCAGGTGGGTGGCGTCGGCATGCACCCTGACCGCCTCGTCCGGAAAGGCACGGGCGATGATCTGCACCGTGGCACTATTGCCGGGCGCATGGGTCAACCCGGTCCAGGTCATCTCGAAGACCAGGATCATGCGGCGGTGCCAGAGGAGTACGAGAGGAAGCGCAGGGGATGGATCATGACTATCCAGCGAAGGTTTTTGCGCGGGCACGGAATGTAGCGCGACTATAGGGCATATCGACCGCGCAAGGTACGTTTTCCGCGTATAATCTCACTTTATGAACGTTTTTCCATGGTAATTTCTAGTTTATGGGGTATCGTTGCGCGGCGGTCCGGATAGGGCTGCCACCCCGCACGGCCTCGGCAGGAAATTTGACCATGAATGCGCCGCTCGTCTCCCGGAAGTGGTCGCATCTCCCGACCGAGGGCTCGCTCCGCGGCGCCACGATCCGCGCCCGTGCCCCGCTCCGCCTCGGGCTGGCCGGCGGCGGCACCGACGTTTCCCCCTATACCGACCTGCATGGCGGCGCGGTGATGAACGCCACCATCGACCGCTACGTCTATGCCACCATCGAGCCGCTCGCCAACGGGATGGTCGAGCTGGAAAGCCATGATCTCGGCCTCGCGGCCAGCTACCCGGCGGATGGGCCGCTGCCGTTCGACGGCCGGCTGGACCTGCTGAAGGCGGTCTACAACCGCATGCTGCGCGACGTGCTCGGCAGCCAGCCGCTGCCGCTGCGGCTGACGACCTATTCCGAGGCGCCGGCGGGCTCCGGCCTCGGCTCCTCCTCCACCCTCGTCGTCGCCGTGCTGCAGGCCTTCACCGAGCTGCTGGCGCTGCCGCTCGGCGAATACGACGTGGCGCACCTGGCCTATGTGATCGAACGGCAGGACCTCGGCCTGCATGGCGGCCGGCAGGACCAGTATGCGGCGACCTTCGGCGGCTTCAACTTCATGGAATTCCGCGCCGACGACGCCGTCATCGTCAATCCGCTGCGGATCAAGCAGCATGTCATCAACGAGCTGGAGGCGCAGACCGTGCTCTGCTTCACCGGCGTCAGCCGCGAGAGCGCCGGCATCATCGCCGAGCAGTCACGCAACGTGCAGCAGGGCTCGGTCAAGTCGATCGAGGCCATGCACCGGCTGAAGGCGGCGGCGGTCGCGATGAAGGAGGCGCTGCTGAAGGGCGATCTCGCCCGGCTGGCCGAGACGCTGAGCGCCGGCTGGACCAGCAAGCGCGACATGGCCCAGGGCATCAGCACCGGCCCGATCGAGCATGCGCTGGAGACCGCCATGGCGGCCGGTGCCAGCGCCGGCAAGGTTTCGGGCGCCGGCGGCGGCGGCTTCATCATGTTCCTCGTGCCGCTCGAGCGGAAACGCGGCGTATTGGCGGCGCTGCAGGAAAAGGGCTATCGGACGGAGGCAGTCCGCTACACCGCCGAGGGAGCCACGGCATGGCGCATATAAACGTCGCCGACGCGATCCGCGCCACCGCCCGGCTGCTCGATGCCATGGCCGAGGATGTGCCGCTCTGCGCCGCGACCACCGCGGCGGCCGAGCGGGTCACCGCCGCGCTGCGGGCCGGGCATAAGCTGATGATCTGCGGCAATGGCGGCAGCGCGGCCGATGCGCAGCATTGGGCGGGCGAGCTGGTCTCGCGTTTCAACTACGACCGGCCGGGGCTCGCCGCCATCGCGCTGACCACCGACAGCTCGATCCTGACGGCGATCGGCAACGACTACGGCTATGAACGGGTATTTTCTCGTCAGGTCGAGGCGCTGGGCCAGGCGGGGGATGTGCTCTTCGCCATCTCCACCTCGGGTAATTCGGCGAATATCGTCGCCGCGCTGGAGGCGGCACGGGCGCGGGGCATCGCCACCGTGGGCTTCACCGGCCAAGCTGGCGGCGCCATGGCGCCGCTCTGCGACATCTGCATCCGCATCCCCTCCGACAGCACGCCACGCATCCAGGAAGGCCATGAGGTGCTGGGCCATGCCATCTGCGCCATGGTCGAAGCGGCGATCTTCCCCCGTACGCCGTGAGCCTGCCTACCGAAGCCGTCGTGCTCGCTGGCGGGCTCGGCACCCGGCTGCGCGCGGTCGTCAGCGACGTGCCCAAGCCCCTCGCCCCGATCGCCGGCCGGCCCTTCCTGCATTGGCTGCTGGATGGCTTGGCACGGCAGGGCATCGCCCGCGTGGTGCTGGCGACCGGCTACATGGCCGGGACGGTGCGGGAGGTGATCGGCGCCGGCCATGCAGGCATGATCATCGACCATGCCGAGGAAACGGTGCCGCTCGGTACCGGCGGCGCGGTCTGGGCGGCGCTCGGGCATTGCTCCGGGGAACGGGTCTTCGTGCTGAACGGCGATACCTGGATCGGTGCGCCGCTCGGCCCGATCGCCGACCAGGCGCCGGCGGCCGATCTGGTGATGGCGGTCCGCCCGGTCGAGGACCGCAGCCGCTACGGCAGCGTGCTGGCCGAGGGCGAGCGGGTGACGGGCATGGCGGAGAAGGGTCCCGCCGGGCCGGGGCTGGTCAATGCCGGGCTGTATCTGCTGCGGCGCGACCTGCCGGCGCGGCGGCCGATGCCGGGCGCCTTCAGCCTGGAGGCGGAGGTGCTGGGAAAGCCTGCCGGGCTCGATCTCCGGGCGCATCGGACCGAGGCAGCCTTCCTCGACATCGGCACGCCGGAGGATTTTACCCGCGCCCAGACATTGATTCCGGCCTGGGCAAAAGTTGGTTAGAGCCGGATTGGTTCAGCGCACGCCGCCGGGCCAGAGCACGACGCGCAGCGTCTGCAGGATGATCATCACGTCGAACAGCAGGCCTGAGTTCTTCACGTAGTACAGGTCGTAGCTGAGCTTCGAGCGGGCGTCGTCGAGCGAGGCGCCATAGGGGTAGTTCACCTGGGCCCAGCCGGTCAGCCCGGCCTTCACCAGATGCCGTTCCTCGTAGAGCGGCAGCTTCTCGGCCAATTCGCGGGTGAATTCCGGTCGTTCCGGGCGTGGTCCAACGAAGGACATGTCGCCGCGCAGCACGTTGACGAGCTGCGGCAGCTCATCCAGCCGGGTGCGGCGGAGGAATCGGCCGATCCGGGTGATGCGCGGGTCCCGCTCGGCGGCCCAGACCGCGCCGGCGCGCTCGGCATCGGTCCGCATGGTGCGGAGCTTGAGGATCTCGAAGCTGCGGCCGCCCAGGGTCACCCGCGACTGGCGGTAGAGGATCGGCCCAAGGTCGTCGAGCTTCACCGCGACCGCGGTGGCGAGCAGGAAGGGCGACATCAGCAGCAGCAGGGTGGCGCTGACCGCGATATCGAGCGCCCGCTTGAGGCTGCGGGTGGCGAGGCCGAAGCTGAAGCCTTCCGCATAGAGCAGCCAGCCGAGTTCCAGCCGCTTGATGTCGATGCGGCCGATCTCGTTCTCAAGGAACTGCAGGTATTCCATCACCGGGAATCCGGCGGTGCGGCAGGCTAGCAGCTCCCGCATGGCGAGGCCGCGGCGCTCGTCCGGGGCGACGACGATCTGGTCTGCGGCGAAAGCCTGGGCGATGGCGAGAAAACCTTGCTCGGCCATGATGACGCGGCTGCCATGCTCGGCGACCAGCCTCGGATCGGCTGGTCCCATGTCGGTGCTATGCACGAAGACGACATCGTAGATGATCGAACGGCCTTCCTTGCGCAGCAGCCAGTCCAGGTCCCAGGCGCGCGATCCGGCACCGATGACGAGAATGCGCCGGCGCAGCGCTCCCCGCTGCCGCAGCAGGTAGAGGATGACCCGGGCGACCGA
>JAQGIA010000179.1 GCA_028291445.1 Belnapia sp. | reverse complement strand
ACCATCGTGCCGAACCTTCGCCGCCACCTCGATGCGCATGGCTTCCCCATGGTGCGGGTGGAGGAGGCGCTGAACCGCAGCATGTTCCCGGCCAGCCGGACCGATCCGGAGAATCCCTGGGTCAAGGCGGTGGCGCGCTCGATGCGGCGGACCTCGAACCAGGCGCCGAACATCGTGCCGAATTCCTCCGGCTCCTCGCCTTCCGACCTGTTCCTCAAGATCCTCGATGCGCCCTGCATCTGGATCCCCAACAGCTATCCCGGCTGCAACCAGCATGGCCCGGACGAGCATGCGCTGGCGCCGCTGCTGCGTGAGGGGCTCGGGCTGCTGGCCGGCATCTGGTGGGACTTTGGCGAGGACCCGCCCCGATGAGACGCCGGGCCCTGCTGGGAGCGGCGCTGCTGTCTTGCCCGGCCCTGCTGCCTCATACGGCCCTGGCCCAAAGCCTCGGCGACTTCCCCAGCCGGTCGGTCCGGCTGATCTGCCCCTATAGCGCCGGGGGCATCGCCGATACCGTCGCCCGCATCGTCCAGCCCAAGGTCGCCGAGCATCTGGGCCAGTCGCTGGTGATCGAGAACCGCACCGGGGCCTCCGGCGCGCTCGGGGCCGCCGCCGCCGCGCAAGCGCCGCCCGATGGCTACACGCTGGTGATGGAGGGGGCGACCACCATCACCTCCCCGCTGGTGAACAAGTCCCTGCCGCTCGACTACGATACGCTGGTGCCGGTCACCCAACTGACCAGCGCGCCCTATGTGCTCGGCATGCGGTCCGGCTTCCCCGCCCAGGACCTGGCGGGCTTCCTGGCGGAGGCGCTGCGCCGCCCCGGCGAGGTGACCTTCGGCACGCCCGGCGTCGCCCATATCGGCCATCTGATGGGCGAGCTGATGCAGGCCATGGCCGGGGTGAAGCTGGAACATATCCCCTATCGCGGCGGTGCCGACGTGGCGCGGGACGTGGCCGCCGGGCGGCTGGATGCCTGCTTCATCAGTGAGAGCAGCTTTCGCCCGGTGCTGGACTCCGGCCGCGGCAAGGTCATCGGCGTCACCGGCCGCGACCGCCGGCCCAACCTGCCCGGCGCGCCGGCGATCGGCGAGGTCTTGCCCGGCTACGACCTGACCACCTGGATCCTGGTCTTCTGCCCGGCCGGCACGCCGGAACCGATCCAGGCCCGGCTCTCGGCCGCATTCCAGCACGCGACCGCCGATGCGGCGACCCGCGCCCGGCTGGAGCAGACCGGCAGCGACCCCGTGATGGCCGGCCCCGAGCAGGCCCGTGCCCTGTTCCGTCGCGACAAGGCGGTGATCGGCCGGCTGATGCGCGAGGCTGGGCTGCTGCAAGCGCAATGACGACGTCGTAATGACGATTTTGCAATGACTGAGCTTGCAACCAGGGGTCGCTGGCCGTCATGCTTCGCGCCATCGCATGGGGGAATCGGATGCGGCGCTTGATGATGGCGGCCATGCTGGCGCTGCCAGGGATGGGGCTTGGGCCTGCCTCGGCCCAGGTGCCACCCGCCTCGCCGCCTGCCCCGGCGGCGCGGGAGGCCGTGGTCGCCAACGACACCGACCGCAGCCTGCAGGAGCTGTATGTCTTCCGCCCCGGTGCGGCGCAGGAAGGCCCCGACCGCCTCGGCGCCAATGTGCTGCCGCCCCGCGCCACCTTGCGCGTCGCCCTCGGCCGCACCCGGGATTGCGCCTTCGAGGTGCGCGCGGTCTTCGACGGCGGCGAGGAGATGCGCCGCCGCGTCGATGTCTGCCGCAATGCCCGCGTCGCCTTCGCCGATACCGGGCCACGGCGTGAGGTGGAGGTGGTCAACCAGACCGACCAGTCGTTGCAGGAACTCTACCTCGCGCCGTCCGGTTCGCGTCCGCGCGCACCGCGCCCGGCGCAGCCCCGCAGCGGCGACTGGGGCGCCGACCGGCTGGGCAGCACCACCGTCGCCGCCGGGGAAAGCTTCAAGCTCCGGCTGCGCGGCACCCAGGACTGCGTCTTCGATATCCGCGCCGTCTTCGCCGATGAGGTCGAGGAGACCAGGGACCGCCAGGACCTCTGCCGCAGCCCGCGGCTGGCCTTCGGCGATGCCGCCCTGCCGCTGCGCGAGGCGGTGGTGACCAACCGCGGCCGCCGCACCCTGCGCGAGCTTTATGCCCGCACGCCGGGCCGCGACGCCTGGGGCGCCGACCGGCTCGGTGCGGCCATGGTCGAGCCCCGGGCGGAATTCCACCTGCGCCTGCGCGGCCGGGACTGCACCTACGACCTTCGCGCGGTCTTCGACGACGACCGGGAGGAGGTGCAGCGCGACCTCGATCTCTGCGCCATTCAGGCCATCGGCTTCGGCATGCCGGTGGTGACCGAGGGCGGGCCGCGCCGGGTGACCCTGGTCAATGGCTTCGACCGCACCGTCCAGCAGGTCTTCCTCTCCCCGGCCGAGGATCGCAATTGGGGCGAGGATGGGTTGGGCGATGCGGTCCTCGCCCCCGGCGGCCGGCATGTGGTCTCGCTGGAAGGCGGCTGCCGCGCCGACCTGCGCATCGTCTTCGAGACCAGCGCGGCGGAGGAGCGGCGCGACATCGACATCTGCGCCACCACCATCATCGCGCTGCGCCCCGGCTGGACCCTGGACGAAAGGCTGGCCCCCCTGGCTGAAGGGCCGGCGGAAGCCGCTGCCGCGCCGCAGCCCGGCAGCATCCGGCTGCGCAATGCCGCCGGCCTGCCGGTGGTGGAGCTTTACGCCGACCCGGCGGGCGCCGCGTCGCGTGGGCCGGACCGGCTGGGCCGCACCGTGCTGGGCGCCGGCGAGAGCATCGACTTCGCCCCGCCGGACGATCTGCCGGCGGGTCCCACCCGCTGCCTGGCCGATCTGGTGGCGGTGTTCCGTGACGGGCGGGAGCTACGGCTGCCGGCGGCCGACCTCTGCGCCGGCCAGGAGATGGTACTGCAATGAAGCGCCTGGCCGCCCTGCTGTTCCTGTTGGTTCCGGACCTTGCCGCCGCGCAGTCCGAGCCGGCGGTCCCCGAGGGGCTGCGCGGCTCCTGGTTCCAGGGCGACTGCGGCCGCCCGACCACGCTGCTGCACCTGACGGCCCGCGCCGCCGCCCAGGTGCCGGGCGACGGTGCCGTCCGGCTGCTGCGCTTCACGGCTCTCCGCGACCAGGCTGGCTGGAGCATCGGCACCGGGCGTGGCGCGGAGGCGCCCCGGCTGCTGCTGCGGGCTGCCGGCGAGGCGCTGGAAACCGTCGAGCCGGACGCCAAGACCCGCGACGACCGGCTACCCGGCGAGGCGCCGATCGGCCGCTGGCAACGCTGTCCCGGCCTGCCGCCGGCGCTGGCGATGCAGCATGGCGAGGGTCTCGCCATGCTGGCGGCGCTCGAGCACATGGAAGCCGGCTGCGGGGGCGCGGATACCGCCGCCTGCCTCGGCGCCCTGGTCGATCAGGCGGATGTCTCGGGCGATGGCATGCTGAGCACGGCCGAGCTGGCGCGCCTGACGCGCGGCGCGGCTTGGCTGGCGGCAATGCAGGAAGGCGTCACCGTGGAGGCCCTGGGCGCCGCTTCCGGCGCCGGTGCCCTGGCCGGGCTGCTGGCGGGACGGGGGCTGGTCGAGAGCCTGGATTACGACGGCGACGGCAAGCTCTCCGTCGCTGAATTGGGCCAGGACCGCATGGGTCCCGCCCGCCCCGGACCGCTCGGCACGGCGGCGGGGCGGCCGCTCCGCAGCGACCGGGCCGGGCCGGCGCTCGATGCCCTGCGCGGCCTGATCTCGGGCCTCGGCCTGCTGAAATAAGGCCTGGGCGCTTTCGGGTCGACAGGCGCCCAGGCCTGACTTGAAAACGCTTTATCGCGCCAGGGAGAATTCCATGGCGCGGGTCTGCTCCGAAAGCTGCGGCGCATAGGCGATGCCTTTCCGCATGGCCCAGAGATTGACCTGGTGGTGGATCGGGATCACCGCCAGGTCGCGCTGGAAGCCGATGCGGATGGCCTCGAAATACAGCTTCTCCCGCGCCTCCAGGTCGATGGTGGTCAGCGCCCGGTCGACCAGCTTGTCGAGGTCCGGGTTGCTGTAATGCGAGGGCCGCAGCCGGGTGCCACGGCCGCGCTGCGGATCGGGCGTCGCCAGCATCAGCGAGAGGTGCGTATCGGGCTCGCCGGTCGAGGTGCTCCAGCCGGTCAGCGCGATGGAATGCTCGTCGCGGACGCCGCCGGCGGTGAAGAAGACGCTGGCCGGGCTGGTCGAGACGGCGGTGCGGACGCCGATCCGGCTCCACATCTGGGCGATCGCCTGGACGATTCCGTCGTCGTTCACGTAGCGGTCGTTCGGCCCGTGCAGGGTGATGTTGAAGCCATCCGGCAGCCCGGCCTCGGCCAGCAGCTTCTTCGCCGCCTCCACGTCATAGGCGGGCACCGGGATGCCCGGGTCGTAGCCCATCGCGCCTTCCGGCATGGCCTGGCCGGTGGGCAGCGAATTGCCCTCCATGATCTGCCGGCGGATGCCCTCCCGGTTGATCGCCATGCTCAGCGCCTGGCGCACCCGCACGTCCCGCAGCGGATTCTGCGGCAGCACCGCCCCGGCGCGGTCGGTCACGAAGGGCGACTGCGGCCGGTTGGCATCGACGTACAGGTAAATCAGCCGGAGCCCCGGCCGCGCCTGCACCGTCAGCTTCGGGTCGCGCCGCACCCGTTCCACGTCGCGGGTCGGCACCGTGTCGATCGCGTCCACGTCGCCGGATTGCAGCGCGGCGACCCGGGCGCTGTCGTTGGTGATCATCCGGTAGGTGACGCGGTCCCAGGCCTGTCGCGGACCCCACCAATCCGGGTTGCGGGTGAAGACCGCCCGGTCGCCCTGGGTGAAGGAGGCCAGCTTGTAGGGGCCGGTGCCGATGGCCGCGCGGCCGTTGTTGTAGTCCGAGGTCGGCAGGAGCACGCCGCCCGGTCCCTCGCCCTGCTTGCGGCCGACGATGGAGAAGGACCCCATCATCTGCGGGATCAGCGGCACCGGCTCGGCGGTGTGCAGCCGGATGGTATGCGCATCCACCACCTCCAGCCGGGTCACCGGGCGGATATACTGACCCATGGAGGTGGGGCTGTTCGGCACGTTCGGCGCGCGGGCGAAGGTGAAGACCACGTCGTCCGCGGTGAAGGGGCTGCCGTCGTGGAAGCGCACGCCCTCGCGCAGCTTGAACTCCCAGGTGCGCTCGTCGATCGCCCGCCAGGATGTGGCGAGGCCGGGGGAGGGGCGCTGGTCCGCATCCGGATGCACCAGCCGGTCGAACACATGCCAGGTCAGCGCATGATTGGGCGACAGATCGAAGAAATGCGGATCCATCGAGGTGAAGGCACCGCCCACCGCGATGGTGAGGTCGGCTGCCCTGGCGGACATAGTTGCCGGTATCGCGGCCAAGGCCATGGCCGCGATTGCCCAGCGTGCGGTTCGTCGCATCGTCCCAGCCCCTTTTGCCATCCCGCCCGCAGCGTGGCGGTCGGCCAGGGGACATGCAAGTGCCGTGCAAGCCTTCGCCCAGCGCCCCGATGTCTCAGCGCCGATGTATCAGCGACCGGTGTAGTAGAGCGTCACCGTATGGGTCGCCTCGGCGAACATCAGCCAGCGCTCGACCAGCAACCCGCCCAGGACCAGGATCGCACCCAGGGCGAGCGCCGGCAGCGCCACGCCGCCGCCGATTTGCGTTGCCAGCACCGCGAGCAGGATCGGCAGGGCGAAGCCGGCGACCAGCACGATGCGCCGCAGCCTGCCGGCATGCTTGCGGGCGATGCGGAAGCCCATTTCCCGCAGCAGGTAATTGCTTTCGGTATGCGGCGGGTCGAGCGGGCGGACCTTGCCGATGAAGCCGAGGCTGGTGGCGCTTTCGGCGGTGGCGATCGGCTCGGCACCATCGATCTTGCGCCAATAGGCGAGCTTCAGGATCAGCCCGGCGAGGCCGAGGGCGATGATGAAGCTGGCCGGACCGCCGACGACGCCGCCCAGCGCCGAGACCCCGGCCAGCAGCGCCATGCCGGAATAGCCCGCCAGCAGCAGGTAGCCGGGCAGCACCAGCGGGTGGTTCCACTGCCGGATGGGCTTGAGCGAGGCGTAGATCATGGCGGTGCACCAGACGGTGACCGCCGCACCTACCGCCGCCAGCAGCCCGGCCAGGGTGGCGAGGCCGGGCCGGTCGGCCAGCAGGGCCACGCCGAAGCCCAGCGCCGGGACATAAGTCGCTACCGCCGCGACCCCTTCGCGCGACAGCCAGGAGGAGCGCCACTGGCTGAAGGCGCGCCAGGCGCGCTGCGGATTGCCCAGATGCACCATCGAGGAGACGAGGCCGGCGGTGATCAGCAGCAGCGCAAGCACCAGGCAGATCAGGGCGAAGGCCGGTGTCGCCGGCACCACGCCGAGCGGGCGCAGCAGGCCGAGCCAGAACAGCAAGCCATAGCCGGCACCCGAAGCCGTGGTGAAGAAGACGATGGAAGGCGCGGGATTCATGGCTGGCGCTCCGGTTCAGCCCTGCGCACCGGCGGCGCTCCGACCATCGGATTCATCGCGTCAGCACCTTGTCCATCCAGCGCAGCAGCGGGTTCTTGATGTCCATCGGCGTCGGCGCCGCCTCATGCGGGGTGGCCGGGGCTGCGGCGACGCTGCTGCGCTTGCGCGGCGGCAGGTACTTGTTCACCGGGTTGTAGCCAAGCTCCGGCATGAGATCCTGGCCGCCACGCTCGGCCACTAGCTTGCTGACCGCGCTCTCGGGGTCGCCGAGATCACCGAAATGCCGCGCCGAGGTCGGGCAGGTCAGCACGCAGGCCGGCTGGCGCTGGGCCTCGGGGATGGTCTCGTTGTAGATGCGGTCGATGCAGAGGGTGCATTTCTTCATCACCCCCGCATCCTCGTCCATCTCGCGCGCCCCATAGGGGCAGGCCCAGGCGCATAGCCCGCAGCCGATGCAGATGTCGTGGTCGACCAGGACGATGCCGTCCTCGATCCGCTTGTAGGAGGCGCCGGTGGGGCAGACCGTCACGCAGTCCGGCGTCTCGCAATGCAGGCAGGACCGGGGGAAATGCACGGTACGGCCATCGCCGCCCTCGCCCGCCTCGTAGCTATGGACACGGTTGAACCAGACGCCCTCCGCCCCGGCGGAATAGGGCTTCAGGTCGGGCAAGGGGCCGCTGTGGCCCGATGAGTTCCACTCCTTGCAGTTGGTCGCGCAGGCCTGGCAGCCGACGCAGGTATCGAGGTCGATGACGAGGCCAAGCTTCTTCTGGCCGGGGGCAATCTCGGGCAGGCAGGTCACGGCGTTGCTTTCGTGGAATAGCGCAGGATATCGGGGCGGCTCGGCATATGCGGCGGCAGGGCCAGCGTCTCCGGGTGTGGGCTGGTGATGCCTGCCTCGCCCGGCGCACATTTCGTCACCCGCACGCGCAAATCGTACCAGGCGGCCTGGCCGGTGACAGGATCGGCATTGGCCTGACGGAAGCCTTTTTCCAGATTGGCCTGGGCCGGCAGCCATTCGCTGATGACGTGGTTCAGCAGGAAGCCCTTGGTCGATTCCGTGCTGTTCGGGTCGAGGTTCCAGGCGCCGGCGCGCTTGCCGATGGCGTTCCAGGTCCAGACCGTGTCCGAGTTCACGCCTTCCATCAGCGCCACCTGGCATTTCAGCTTGCCGGCACGGCTTTCGACCCAGACCCAGTCATCCTGTTCGATGCCGAGCGCGGTGCCGCGGGCGCGTGCCATGTATAGTTTGTTGGAGCCCATGATCTGCCGCAGCCAGGCATTCATCGAGCCCCAGGAGTGATACATCGCCATCGGCCGCTGGGTGATGGCTGAGAATTCGAAACGGCCAAGGTCCTGGCCGGTATGCTCCAGCGGCGCGTACCAGATGGGCAGCGGGTCGCAATAGGTGCGGATGCGGTCGCGCAGGCGATCCGGCGGCTGCTTCGCGCCATGGCCCTCCGCTGCGAGGCGGAATTTCTGCAAGGGTTCCGACCAGATCTGCATGATGATCTGCTCGGCGCGTGGGATCAGCCCCATCGCCTTGGCCTGGTCGAGATAGGCCTGGTTGCTGTGCTTGAAATAGCCTTGCTCGGGCGGCAGGTGGTCGCGCCAGAAGCAGCCGTTCTCGATGTAGCGCTGCAACTGGTCGGGATTGGGCTCGCCGACGCCCTTCTTGCTGCCGTCCGCGCCGCGGAAGCCGGCGAGCGGGCCGACGCCGGGGCCGCGCTCGTGGTTCACGATGTAGTCCGGGTAGTCCTTGAACTTCGCCGTGCCGTCCGGCTTGGTGAAGGCCGGCAGGCCGAGGCGGGAGCCCAGCTCGATCAGCACGTCCTGGAAGGGCCGCACGTCGCGGTCGGGCTTGATGACCGGCTGGCGGATGGCATCGCCCGCGCCATGCGCGCTGCCGATCGGCCGGTCGAGGATGCTGATGCAGTCCCAGCGTTCCAGGTAGGTGGTATCCGGCAGGATCAAATCGGCATAGGGCACCGTCTCGGAATAATAGGCATCCGAGTAGATGACATGCGGGATGGTGTATTCGCCATCCGGCTGCTGCTCGGTGAGGATGCGGATGACCTCGCCGGGGTTCATCGCGCTGTTCCAGGCCATGTTGGCCATGAACATGAACAGCGTGTCGATCTTGTACGGGTCGCCGATCCCGGCATTGCCGATGACCGTGTGCATCATCCCGTGCAGCGCCAGCGGCGCATCCCACGAGAAGGCCTTGTCGATCCGCAGCGGATTGCCGGCGTCATCCACCAGCAGGTCGTCCGGCCCCTGCGGGAAGGACAGGATATTGCCGGCCAGCGGGGTATTCGGCTTGGCGCCCTTGCCGGCCGGCGGCGGGCCGGGCGGGATCGGCCGCGGGAAGGGCGACTTGTAGCGCCAGGAGCCCGGGGTATCGACCGCGCCGAGCAGCATCTGCAGCAGGTGCAACGCACGGCAGCTATGGAACCCGTTGGAATGGGCGCTGATGCCGCGCATGGCGTGGAAGGCGACGGGCCGGCCGACCATGGTCTCGTGCCGGCGGCCCCAGACATCGGTCCAGGGCTGCTCCAGCGTGATCGCCTGGTTGAAGGCGACATCGGCGATCTCGGCGGCGATGGTGCGGATGCGCGAGGCCTCGATGCCGCAGCGCTCGGCGACCGCCTCGGGCGCGTATTCCGGTGCCAGGTAGCGTTCCGCCATGAGCTGGAACACCGGCTGGACGCGGCGGCCATCCGGCAGGGTGAAGTCGCCGACCATCACCTCGGACAGATCCGCCACCGAGGCATCCACCGCGCCCCGCGCCCGGTCCCAGGCCATCGGCTTGCCGTTCTCGTCGCGGGCGAACAGCCCGTCGTCGGCGCCGCCGGGGTTGCGCACCACCAGCCAGCTCGCATTGGTGT
>JAQGIA010000159.1 GCA_028291445.1 Belnapia sp. | reverse complement strand
CCCGGGCAGGCAATGCGGCGGTAACCGCGCAGTAAGGGCGGTACCGCCATGGTTGCGGCACAACCATGGGGTAGGATTGCGCAGCCGCTTGACCTCGGCCGGCGGCAAGGTCCCACTCGCGCCAGCTTTCCAAAAAAGGAAACCGCCATGCTCCGGCGTCGCACCGCCCTGCTTGCCCTGCCCCTCCTCGCCACCGCCATGGCCGGCTGCGCCCAAATGGGCATGGACCGGCCGGAACCGCCGGTGACCGCCGCGCTCCGCTTCGCCGCGGCGATCGAAGCGGCCGACCCGGCGGTGGATGCCGCGGTCGCCCGGATGGATGGCTTCGAGCGCATGGCGGCCCGCGAGGACAGCGCCATCGGCTTCGCCGTCGGCGGCCGCGGCGCGCCGCCCAGCCGCTTCACCGCCGCTCCCTCGGGTGCCGCCGAAGCCGCCGGCCGCGCCCTCTCCCCGGCTTTCACCGGCTTGGCCGACTACGCCCACATGCTGGCCCAGGTCGCCGGCGGGGAGCGCATCCAGGCCAAGATCGGCCCGAGCGGCCAGGACCTCGCCGCCGCCACCGCCAATGGGCTGGCCGCCGTCCAGGCCACCAGCGGCACCCCGGTGCTGGAGCCGGTCCGCAGCGCCGGCCTCACCGGCATCGCCACCCTGTCGGACTTCCCCGAGTCCCTGACCAAGGGCCGCGGCAGCCCGAGCCTCGCCAGCCTGGTGGCCGAGGGCCAGCCGCATGTGGCCGCCGTCGCCGCGCTGCTGCGGGCGGTGATCGGGCCGGAAGTGGGGCAGGGGACCCGCGGCGCCATCCGCGCCCGGCGCGAGGCGCTGGATGCCCAGCAGTCCCGCTTCCTCGCTGCGCTCCGTACCGATGGCCGGATCGGTGCCGGCGAGCGCTACAGCATCTTCCGCAGCGTTGCCGAGCTGCGCGACAGCGACCCGGCCCAGGGCACCTTCGCCGCGCTGATCGACGTGGTGAACGCCATGGAACAGGCGCATGCCGCGCTGGCCGCCGATGGTCCGGATGCGGATGCCAAGGTGGCTGCCCTGGAAGCCGCCGTGGCGCGGCTTTCGGTCACCACCGAGGGTAGCCGGCGCGGGTGAAGCGGGCCGGCCGGCGGCTGCTCTGGCTCGCCGGCCTCGGCCTCGCCCTGGGCATCGTCTTGATTGCGGCCGGCCATGAGGCGCTGTCCCGGCCGCTGATGCTGGGCGGGATCGTCACCGGCGCCCTCGGGGCTGCGCTGCGCGGCAGCCGCACCGGCGGCACGGACAGCCACGCCGGCGGCGATGGCGGCGATGGCGGCAGCGATGATGGTGGGGATGGCGGCGGGGACGGCGGCGGCGATGGCGGCGAATAGCCGGCCGCTCCCGCAGTTGCGCTCTTGCCGCCCGGCGGCCGGGCCGGTATCCGCGCCCTGAACGCATCCGCTTGCATCAACGCCCGTCAGTATTTGCGCCCGCCGGCACATGCCCGCTCGGCACCCCCTGGAGGCCTCCTCATGTCCGCCATCGTCGATATCGTCGCCCGCGAAGTCCTGGACAGCCGCGGCAATCCCACGGTCGAGGCCGAGGTGGTGCTGGACAGCGGCGCCACCGGCCATGCCATCGTCCCCTCCGGCGCCTCCACCGGCGCGCATGAGGCGGCCGAGCTGCGCGACGGCGACAAGTCCCGCTACGGCGGCAAGGGCGTGCTGCAGGCGGTCGCCAACGTGGAGGGCGAGATCTTCGACGCCCTCTCCGGCATGGACCCGACCGAGCAGCTCCGCATCGACGAGACGATGATCGCGCTCGACGGCACGCCCAACAAGTCGCGGCTCGGCGCCAATGCCATCCTGGCGGTCAGCCTGGCCACCGCCAAGGCGGCGGCGCTCGACCTCGGCCTGCCGCTGTACAAATACGTCGGCGGCGTCTTCGCCCGCACCCTGCCGGTGCCGATGATGAACATCATCAATGGCGGCAAGCATGCCGACAATCCGATCGACATCCAGG
Source organism: Belnapia sp. (assembly GCA_028291445.1). Taxonomy (GTDB): domain Bacteria; phylum Pseudomonadota; class Alphaproteobacteria; order Acetobacterales; family Acetobacteraceae; genus Belnapia. The sequence goes on along the minus strand of JAQGIA010000159.1, from coordinate 3,229 downwards.
AATTCATGATCATGCCGGTCGCCGCCGGCACCATGGCGGATGCCATCCGGATCGGCGCCGAATGCTTCGCCGCGCTGAAGAAGGCGCTGCACGACGCGCACCACAATACCAATGTCGGCGACGAGGGCGGCTTCGCCCCGAATATCGGCAGCGCGGACGAGGCGCTCGGCTTCATCGCCAAGGCCTGCGAGGCGGCCGGCCACCGGGTCGGCGAGGACATCGTCTTCGCCCTCGACTGCGCCAGCACCGAATTCTACCAGGACGGCGTCTACAAAATGGACGGCGAGGGCAAGACCCTCGACGCCGCCGGCATGGTCGATTACCTCGCCGCGCTCTGCGCCAAATGGCCGATCGTCAGCATCGAGGACGGCATGGCCGAGGATGACTGGGCCGGCTGGAAGCTGCTGACCGAGAAGCTCGGGGCGAAGCTCCAGTTGGTCGGCGACGACCTCTTCGTCACCAACCCGGAGCGCCTGCGCCAGGGCATCGAGACCGCCACCGCCAACTCCATCCTGGTCAAGGTCAACCAGATCGGCACGCTGAGCGAGACGCTGGAAGCGGTCGAGCTGGCGCACCGCGCCGGCTATACCGCGGTCATGTCGCATCGCTCGGGCGAGACCGAGGACAGCACCATCGCCGACCTCGCCGTGGCGACCAATTGCGGGCAGATCAAGACCGGCTCGCTCTCCCGCTCGGACCGGCTGGCCAAGTACAACCAGCTCATCCGCATCGAGCAGCAGCTCGGCACCGCCGCCCGCTACGCCGGCCGGACCATCCTCCGGCGCTGAGCCGGGCGTCCGCGTTAACCCCTTGCAATTGCCCCCCTCGGCCTGCTCCAACAGCGGTATTGGGGCATGAGGCGTGATCGTCCGGGGCGGCAGCGCCGATGGGCCTGAATCACGCGACAGAACAATAAGCTGGAGCATGATCGGCGCTTCGTCAGCACCGGTCATCCTCTAGGGGGGGCCTGGCCTGATGGATCGTGATTCGCTCGGGCGCCGGTTGCGCCGCTGGCTGAAGGATGCGGCGCCGCCGGTCGGGTTGGCGCTGCTCTGCGGCTATTTCCTTTGGCATTCGCTGCATGGCGACAGCGGGCTGCTGGCCCGGGAACGCCGCTCGGCCGAGATCGCCGAGGCGAAGGTGACCCTGGCCAAGGTGGAGGCCGAGCGCGAACAGATGGAGCGTCGCGTCCTCGGCCTGCGTGGGGACCGCATCGACCGCGACCAGCTGGATGAGCGCGCCCGCACCCTGCTGAACTTGGTCGGCAAGGATGAGGTCGTCATCCCCTACGAGGCCAATCGCCGGCTTTACTGAGCCGCCTCGGGCGGTGTCGCCGGACTGCGCACGCCCACCCAGCGCCAGCCGTTCCGCTGTCCGGTAACCCGGCCGAGCAGATCCTGCGCCGCCCAGAACAGCCGCACCAGCCGGCCCCCCCGCAGCTTGCCATCGGCGCTGTCGGCCGCCCCGAGCCCGGTCCAGGGCTGGAACGGGCTGCCCCGCGCATAGGCCCAGATGGCGATGCGGCAGGCCGTCCCGCCACTGATGCCGCGGCGGTGGAAGCCGCTGGTATCGGCGATCACCAGGGTATTGGCGGCGACCGCCAGCTTGCGCGGCGCGGGATAGCCGAGCCGGGCCAGCATCGCCGGCTCGATCCGCAGCGAGCCCTCGCCGGTCAGCCGGTCCCCCGCCGTCGCCGCCGTCACCGAGACCCGCCGTTCCCAGGCCAGATGCCGCCGGTTCGGCAGGTGCGAGCCCGGCACGTAGGTGAAAGCCGCCGCATCTCCCGCCACATCGGTCAGGAACAGCCAGGACTTCACCGTGGGGTGGAAGGTATCGGTGTGGAAATGGCTCTGCACATCCGGGGCGGCGTCGCGCACGCCGCTGAACACCGTCTGGACGAATAAATGCGGCGCCTGGCGGAAGGAGCCGATGTAGTCGTGCAGCCCGCGGTAGCGCCCACCGGCCAGTGCCGCCGCGGTGGCCGGCAGGCCGGGCAGGGTGGCGCCGTCCAGCGGGATGAGCCGCGTCAGCGTATAGCCGTCGATGAATTCCCGGGCCGCGGTCCGGCAGCCCAGCACTTCCGCCCGCATCCGGGCGAATTCCGTGGCGGGCAGGAAATCCGGGATGACCAGGTAGCCGTCGCGCAGGAAGCCGGCGCGATCCCCGGCCGAGAGGCGCGGCTCCAGCCGCCGCCGCCGGGCGGCCGCCAGCCGATGCGCCAGGCGCTTCCGCGCGACATGCAGCCCATGGCGGTTGAGCGCGGGGTGGCCGAGCAGCGGGTTGTCACGAAACGACTTCGCCCCGCTGGCCAGGGCCAGGACATGCAGCGGTGCGAGGATCCAACGGCTCCAGCTTGGCATCGGGCCTCCTGGATCCAATCTACCAGCCGCCCCGCACCGTGCGCCATGGCCCGGGCGGCATTGCGGTGATGGCGCCAGCCTGCCGCATTCGGCAATGCAGTGCAGCATCGTCCTGGTGGCGACGCGGTGCGACTTCGCCCCGACGGGCAATACGGGGCGCCTTCGTCGCGACGCAGCAATTTCATATTAACCACAATTGAGTTAATGTCGATATTTCGTTGTCGCGTCTCGGTTTTTCTGGGCCCGCGCGCTTGTCGTTCGGACATGGCGCGCGTAATTCCATGCTGTCGCGAGTGCAAACAGGGGAGGGTCCGAATGGCCCAGGCAGCGGAGGCCGCAGGCGCCAAACGGCGTGGGCGCGCAGCGAAGGAAGCGCCCTCGGCGCGATCCATGTCGCGGGACCAGCTTCTCCAGGCCTATCGGGACATGCTCCTGATCCGCCGCTTCGAGGAAAAGGCCGGCCAGCTCTATGGCATGGGGCTGATCGGCGGCTTCTGCCACCTCTACATCGGCCAGGAAGCGGTCGTGGTCGGCATGCAGGCCTGCCTGGAACCCGGCGACCAGGTCATCACCTCCTACCGCGACCATGGCCATATGCTGGCTACCGGCATGGAAGCCCGCGGCGTCATGGCGGAGCTGACCGGGCGCATCGGCGGCTATTCCAAGGGCAAGGGCGGCTCCATGCACATGTTCAGCCGGGAGAAGGGCTTCTACGGCGGGCACGGCATCGTCGGCGCCCAGGTCTCGCTCGGCACCGGCCTGGCCTTCGCCAATTGGTAACGGCAGTCGAAGAACCTCTCGCTGACCTATTTCGGCGAAGGCGCCTCGAATCAGGGCCAGGTCTTCGAAAGCTTCAACCTCGCCGCGCT
>JAQGIA010000117.1 GCA_028291445.1 Belnapia sp. | reverse complement strand
CACCTCCACCAGTCCGGGCGGCAGGCCGCTACGGCCGAGCACACTGAGCGCGAAGCCGGCCTGGGCCGCGGCGGCAATGCCAAGCAGGCTGGCAGAGACATAGACCACCTCAAAGGCGAGACCGGCGCGGGCGAGGGCGGCCAGCGCCCGATCCCGGAACATGCAGCCGGGCGGCAGCATGGCGAGCGGCAGCGGCCGGCCCTCCGGCGCGGCCCAATCGGGCGCGGCGACCCAGACCACGGCCTCGGTCCAGATCGGCCGTCCCGTGGTCTCGCCGTCCCGCCGCTTGCCGAGCACCAGGTCGAGCACCCCCTTTTCCTGCGCCGCACGCAGCTCATGGCTGCGGCCGACCTCCACCTCCAGCGTCACCTCCGGATAGGTGCGGGCGAAGCGGGCGAGCAGCGGGGCGAGGTTGCGTGGCACGAAATGATCGGCGACGCCGAGGCGCAACCGCCCGGCGACCGGGGGCGCCACCATCCGCCGCACCGCCTCGTCGTTCAGCGCCAGGATCCGCCTGGCATAGGCCAGCAGGGTCTCGCCGTCCCGGGTCAGGATGATCTTACGGCTGGTACGGTCCAGCACGCGACGGAGGACCACCTCCTCCAGCCGCTTGATCTTCAGGCTGACGGCGGATTGGGTCAGGCCGAGCGCCTGGCCGGCGGCGGTGAAGCCGCCACGCTCCGCCACGGTGACGAAGCAGCGGAGCAAATCGAGGTCGAGGTCAGGACTGCGCATGGGATGAGGGTCGCTCATCCCATGCGCAGGATCAATGAGCCAAGCTAATCAGACATCCTCGTCGTAGCCGCCGCCGGCATCGCCCGCGTCGCTGACATCGGTGTCGTAGCCGCCGGTCGCATCATCGTTGCCGCCGGCGTAATCCTGGCCGCTGCTGCCCCAATCGCTCTTCTGGCCGCCATCGGCGCCCCAGCCGTTCTCGGCCGCCGCGGCGCCCGGATCGGTCCAGGGCGAACTGGCGGGCACCGCTTCCTGGCCGAAGTCGCCGGCCCCGGCCCCGGCCGCGGCAGGCGCCGCATCGGCGGTGGCGGCGGCTGCCGCCCCGCCATGGCCGGAGAGGCTGTTCATCAGCATGTTGCCGAGCACCATGCCGCCGGCAACGCCGGCCGCCGTGGTCAGCGCCGTGCCGAGGAAGCCCGAGCCGCCGCGCTGCTGCAGCGCGCCCGGGTTGTAGTTGGGCGGATAGACCGGCTGCGGCGGCGGCGGCATCCGCGTCTGGTTCGGTCGGGCACCACCTCCGCCGAACATGCCGAACAGCCCGCCGCGCTGCGGCTGGGCGGCGGCCTGGGCCTCGGACTGGGCGTTTTGCACTTCCCATTCCAGCTGGCGGATGCGGTTCTGCGCCTCGACCAGCGCGGCATCCTGCACGAAGGCGGTCTGGGTGATGCGGTACCGCGCTTCCGGGTAGCGGCTGAACAGATCGGCGATCAGCGCATCGGCGTCGCGGTCGACCGGCGGCAGGTTGGGCCGCGCCTGGGTATTCGGCACGCTGCCGCCACCCCATGGGTTACCCGATGCGGGCGCAGCGGCCGATACCCCCGCGATCCGCTCCACGAACTGGGTGATGATGCGGCGTTCGTCGTCGTTCATGGTCCTCGTATCTCCCTGGCCCGCCCCGGCGGCCGGCCGCCCTGTTGCCGGGTCGGTCCGGTCCTGCGACCCATGCCGGCGAAGTGGCCCGTCGCCGGTGGCGTTTCAAGCGCCGGGATTCTGGCCGTTGATTTAGCCGATGCGTGGCGGCAGCCCCAGCCGGCGCCATTCGATCACCGGGCAGCGGTCCTCGACGAAGCGCAACCCGGCGGCGCGGGCTCGGGCGCCGGCGGCGGGGTCGGTGACGCCGAGCTGCAGCCAGACGGTGCGGGCACCGAGGCGGATGGCCGCATCCACCACCGCCCCCGCATCCTCGCTGCGGCGGAAGACATCGACCATGTCGAGCGGTCCCGCCGCCTCCAGCCCCGCCACGAAGCTGGCGCCATGCAACGACTGGCCGGTCAGGCCGGGGTTGACCGGGGTGACGGCATAGCCTCGCTCCACCAGGAAGCCGGTAACCTCGTAGCTCGGCCGGTCCGGCTTGGCGGAAGCGCCGACCACGGCGATCCGCCGGGTGGTCAGCAGGATATCGCGGATTTCGGCATCGTCGTTCATGCGGGGTCCTCCTTGCCGGCGACGCTATCCGGGCGCGAAGCCGCCGCAAAGCCGGGGGCAGTATGCGGGATGCGCAGCCTGTTCGCCGTGATCATGTCCTTGGCCCTGACCCTGGCCGCCTGGTGGCTGCCGAACCGCGAGCAGGCGGCCGCGGTGCCGCTGGCCGCCGAGCGGTTCAATTCCGTCTCCTTCGCGCCCTTCCGCCCCGGCCATTCGCCGCTGCGGGACAGCTATCCCAGCGCGGCGGAGGTCGAGGCCGATATGGCGCTGATCGCCCCCAGGGTGCGGGCCATCCGGACCTATGCGGCGATCGAGGGCGACTACGACGTGGCGGCGATCGCTGCCCGGCATGGGCTGAAACTCTGGGCCGGGGCCTGGCTGGGGCCGGATGCGCGGCGCAACGCGGCCGAACTGGCGGCGCTGATCGAAACCGCCCGCCGCCATCCGGAGACGGTGGAGCGCGTGGTGGTCGGCAATGAGGTGCTGCTGCGGCGCGACCTGCCGCCGACCGCGCTCATCGCCGCGCTGGACCGGGTTAAGGCGGCCGTGGCGCAGCCGGTGACCTATGCCGATGTCTGGGAATTCTGGGAGAAATTCCCCGAGGTCGCCGCGCATGTGGATGTCGTCACCATCCATATCCTGCCGTACTGGGAGGATGTGCCGACCAATGTCGATGCCAGCGTGGCGCATGTGCGGCAGGTGCTGGCACGGATGCGAGCGCTGTTCCCGGGCAAGCCCATCGCCATCGGTGAGACCGGCTGGCCCAGCCGCGGCCGCTGGCGCGCCGATGCGGCGCCGTCGCGGGTGGAGCAGGCCATCTTCCTCCGCCGCTTCATCGCCCTGGCCGAGGCGGAGCGGCTCGACTACAATTTGATCGAGGCCTTCGACCAGGATTGGAAATACCAGTCCGAGGGCACGGTGGGCGCCGCCTGGGGCCTTTGGACCACCGATCGGGCAGCGAAATTCCCGCTGCATGGCCCGGTGCGGGAGAATCCGGACTGGGGCTGGTACGCCGGGGCCGCGGCGCTGCTGGGGCTTGCCCTGTGGATGGCGATACTGCGGGGCTTCCCGGGCGTGGCGCCGGCCCGGCTGGCGATGCTCGCCTTCGCGCTGGGCAATGCGCTGGCCTTCGCCTGGTGTGGCACGGTGCCCTATGCCTTCGATACGCCGCTCGCCCTGGCCGCGGCGGTGAACCTGCCGGCCCAGGCGCTGCTGGCCGGGCTGCTGCTGCGGCGGGTGGCGCTG
>JAQGIA010000046.1 GCA_028291445.1 Belnapia sp. | reverse complement strand
CAGCGCCAGCATCCCGTGCGCCGCCTCGCCGCCCAGCACCTTCTGCCAGGACCAGGTCACCACATCGAGCTTGTCCCAGGGCAGCGCCATGGCGAAGGCGGCGCTGGTCGCGTCGCAGATCGTCAGCCCCGCGCGATCGGCCGGGATCCAGTCGCCGCCGGTCAGCCGCACGCCGCTGGTGGTGCCGTTCCAGACGAAGACCACGTCGCGGGCGAAATCCACGCTGCCGAGGTCCGGCAGTTGCCCATAAGGGGCGGCGATGATGCGGGCATCCGGCAGCTTGAGCTGCTTGACGACATCGGTGCCCCAATCCTTGGAAAAGCTCTCCCAGGCCAGAACGTCGACGCCACGGGCGCCGAGCAGCGACCAGAGCGCCATCTCGACCGCGCCGGTATCCGAGGCGGAGACGATGCCCAGGCGCCAGCCCGGCGGCAGGCCGAGGATGATCCGGCTGCGCTCGATCACCTCGGCGAGGCGGGCCTTGGGGCCGGCGGCGCGATGGCTGCGGCCGAGGAAGGCGCCCGAAAGCGCATCCAGCGTCCAGCCGGGACGCTTGGCGCAGGGGCCGGACGAGAACCTTGGATTGGCCGGCCGTGTGGCCGGCGGAGGATTGGCCGGCCGAATAGCCGGCGGGGGATTGGCCGGCCGTGTGGCCGGCGGGGTGGCGATCGCCATGGTTGCAGGCTCCCTTCCAGAATCAGATGCGCCCCGGGGGGGGGGCGTAGCCCGCCGCAAGGGTTACGCCAGCCTCCGCTTGGCCGCAAGGCTGGCTGCAAGGCTGGCCGCAAGCTCAGGCCAGCAGGGAGAGCAGCGAGCTGGAGCCGCCGCTGGAGGAACCGGCCGAGGCGATCACGTAGCGCTCCGCCAGCTTCTGCAGCTTCCGCGGATCATGCAGGTCGGTGAGCTTGAGGCGCGAGGTGATCGCCCGCGCCTGGGTTTCGACCGATTGCACCGCCATCGAATCCGGCAGCCCGAGCGCCCCTGTCACCACCCGGCGCAACACCTTATTGCCGAGGATATTATAGATGTTGGTCTCGTTCGAAGCATTCTTCAGGAAATACAGCGCATCCGAGATGCCGGCGTTCTTGTCGTCCAGTCCGGTGCGGTACTGATATTCCACATAGCCATCGGTGAGCTGCTTCCTGAGCATCGTGCCCTTCAGCGCGGCCAGCCCGCCGGTCCTGAGGTTCAGCGTCCTGGCGGCGCTGGTGAAGCGGCTGTCGAGGTTGGCCAGCAGGGCCTTGGGGTCGGCCGGGTCGGACAGCAACGCCTTCTGCACCAGGCCGGGATAGGCCGCCTGGTCCGCCAGGCCCAGCGCCGGCAGGATCACCGCCAGGATGCGCGGATCCTGCAAGGCGGATTTCACGTCCTTCGCCTTGGCCAGGGCGACGTCGAATTGCTTCAGGGCGGTGATCGTCACCGGGTCCTTCTTCTCGAGCGCCACGCCCTTGTCGGTCGCACCCTTGGCCTGGGCCGCCTTCAAGGCAGCGATGCCCGAGGCCGCATCATTGCCGGCAATGCCCGTGCCGCCGCCGCCGAACAGGTACGAAATGAGCGTCGCGTTGAGCTGCATGGGAACCCCCTGCTACGGCAGCTTGGCCACGCCGGGATGGAGATTGAGTTAAGCCCGCCTGCGGAAATATCCGCGAGGGAACCGATCCGCCCGCTGGCTGTTCGCGCTCGCATGTCCCGATCCCAGGCTTCCGTCCTTATCCTCCTCGGCCTGCTCCTGGCGCTGTTCTGGCTGGCGCCGGAAGTGCCGCTGCTCGGCTTCGCCTCGACGCTGCTGGCCCTCGCGCTGCGCGCCGGCGGCACGCCCCTGGCCCGCCTCACCGGGCTGCCCGCCTGGGCCGGCGTGCTGGTCGTCGCCCTGCTGGTGGTGCTGGCCCTCGGCCTCGCCGGCTGGGCCGCCGCCGGGCCGCTGACCCGCCAGGCCCAGCAACTCGCCCAGGAGCTGCCGCGCAGCCTGGAGACGCTGCGCAATACCCTCGCCGGCACCGGCTGGGGCGAATGGATCCTCAGCCAGGCCGATCCCGGCCGGCTGTTCGGCGGCGGCGCGGGCGAGGGCGCGGCGGCGGCGGCAGCCTCGGCCGCCAGCAGCACCCTTGGCTGGCTGGGCAACATGGTGCTGGTGGTGCTGCTGGCGCTCTATTTCGCCACTGCCCCGGAGACCTACCTGCGCGGGCTGCGCCACCTGTTCTCCCCCACGCTCGACGGCTCGATCCGCGAAACCTTCGAGGAGCTGGGCCATACCCTGCGCGGCTGGTTGCTCGGCCAGGGCTTCGGCATGATCGTCGCCGGGACCATGACCTGGATCGGCTTCATGCTGCTGGGCCTGCCGCTGGCCGGGCTGCTGGCGACGATCATCGGGCTGCTGAATTTCATCCCCGTCATCGGCCCGATGATCGGCGCGGTGCCGGCGGTGCTGCTGGCGCTGACGGTCTCGCCGAGCCTGGCGATCTGGGTGATCGGCATCGTCGTGCTGGTGCAGACGGTGGAGGGGAATTTCCTGACCCCGATGGTCCAAAGCCACACCGCCGACCTGCCCCCTGCCCTGCTGCTGGTGACCCAGGTGCTGACCGGCGCGCTGTTCGGCCTGCTCGGCGTGGCGCTGGCGGCACCGCTGTCGGCGCTGGGGATGGTGCTGGTGCAGCGCGGCTACGTCGAGGGCTGGCTGGGCCGGCTGCCGCAGGCGGACGACAAGTAGCGCGGCGCCGCACGGGGGCATGACCGCTTGCAGCGCAATCAGCGAAAGGCGCGGGTCAGGCCTGGGGCCTAAGGCTTGGCGCAGTCCGTCAAAGCTGCGCCTCGCCGCGCAGCACCGGCACGCAGCCGCCGCCGACCGTCGCGCGGATACCATCCGCGCCGCGCCGCGCGGTGGCCAGCAGCAGGCTCGGCCGGCCCATCTCGACCCCCTGGGTGATCGCCCAGGCACCATTCTCTGCACCCGACAGGTGCAGCAGGAAGCCGGCCAGCGGCGTCGCCGCGCTGCCGGTCGCGGCATCCTCCCAGGTGCCGGACAGCGGCGAGAACATGCGGGCCCGCAGCCCTTCGCCATCCTGGCGGTACAGATAGAGCGAGAGCTTGCCGCCCAGCTCCGGCAGCGCCGCCACGGCGCGGCGGAAGCCGGCCAGGTCCGGGGTCGCCGCGGCCATGGCCGCCGCCGTCACCTCCAGCAGCAGCCGCGGATTGCCGCCATCGGCGGCGATGGTCGGCAGGTGGCGGGCGGTGACGATGCCATCGGGTGCGATGCCGGCGCAGGCGGCGGCGAGGTCCAGCGGCATGGTCCCGCCCACCACCAGCGGCTGCGGCGCCGCGATGGTGGCCCCGGTGGGCACGCCGGCGGCATCGCGCTCGATCCGCACCTCGACCAGCCCGGCGATCTCCTCGAAGCGCAGCACGTTCTCCACCGCCCGATCGGCCAGCACGAAGCCGGTGCCGACATTGGGGTGGCCGGCGAAGGGCATCTCGGCGGTGCGGTGGAAGATGCGGACCCGGGCGGTATTGGCCGGGTCGTCGGGCGGCAGGACGAAGGTGGTCTCGCTCAGGTTGAACTCGGCGGCGAGCGACTGCATCTCGGCATCCGACAGGCCGCGCGCATCGGGGAAGACCGCGAGCTGGTTGCCGCCGAAGCGTTGGCCAGTAAAGACGTCCACCGTGACGAAGGGATAGCGCCTCACCGCAGCGCCTCCAGCCGGGCCGCGTCGAGGGTGACGCCATGCCCCAGCGGCCCATGCCCCGCCCCGAGGCCCGGCGCCGCCAGGATCGCCGCCCGCACATAGGCCCGGGCGCGGGCCACTGCCGCGGGCAAGGGCATGCCCTGGGCGAGGCCGGCGGCGATGGCGCTGGCCAGGGTGCAGCCGGTGCCATGGGTATGGCGGCTGTCGATCTTCGGATCCTCGAAACGGGTCACCCCCGCCGCGGTGCCCAGCAGGTCGACCACCACCGGCCCTTCCAGATGGCCGCCCTTCAGCAGCACCGCCCGCACCCCCATCGCCAGCAGCGCCGCGACGGCGCGGTGCATCCCGGCCTCGTCGAGGATGGTCAGGCCGGTCAGCACCTCGGCTTCCGGCAGGTTGGGGGTGATGACGGCGGCCAGCGGCAGCAGCCGGGCCTTCAGCGTCTCGACCGCATCGGGCCGCAGCAGCGCATGGCCGCCCTTGGCGACCATCACCGGGTCGGCCACCAGCGGCACGCCGGGCGCCTCCTGCGCGATCTCGTCGCAGACCGCGGCAATGGTCGGGCTGTCGTGCAGCATGCCGGTCTTCAGCGCATCGGCGCCGATGTCGCGCAGCACCAGCCGCATCTGCTGGCGGATGAACCCGGTCGGGATCGGCAGCACGCCATGCACGCCGAGCGTATCCTGGGCGGTCAGCGCGGTGATGGCGGTCGCCGCATAGCCGCCGAGCGCCGTCACCGTCTTGAGGTCGGCCTGGATGCCGGCGCCGCCGCCGGAATCGGAGCCGGCGACGATCAGCACGCGGCCCAAGGTGCCACCCAGCAGGGTGCTCATGCGGGAACCCGGGCCTGGGCGCGGATGACCTCGGCGATCGCCTCCACCGTGGCATCGACCATGGCCTCGTCTTCGCCCTCCGCCATCACCCGGATCAGCGGTTCGGTCCCGCTCGGGCGGATCAGCAGCCGGCCGCGCTCGCCGAGCTTCGCCTCGAAGGCGGCGATCTCCCGCTGCACCGCCGGCAGGGTCAGCGGGGAGACGCCGGTGAAACCCACATTCACCAGGCGCTGCGGCAGCCGGGCGAAGCGGCGGCAGACCTCGCTGGCCGGGCGGCCCTCCTGCTTCAGGATGGACAGCACCTGCAAGGCGGCGATCAGCCCATCCCCGGTGGTGCCGAAATCCGGCATGATCATATGGCCGGATTGCTCGCCGCCCAGGTTGCAGCCCATCTCCCGCATCTTCTCGCCGACGTAGCGGTCGCCCACCGCGGTCCGCAGCAGGCCGAGGCCGATGCCCTTGAGGTAGCGCTCCAGCCCCATGTTCGACATGACGGTGGCGACCACCGCGCCGCCGCGCAGCCGGCCTTCGCCGTGCCAGGAGCCGGCGATGGCGGCCAGGATCTGGTCGCCGTCGATCTCCTGCCCCGCCTCGTCCACCAGCACCAGCCGGTCGGCGTCGCCATCGAGCGCGATGCCGATATCCGCCCGGCGTTCCCGGACCAGCCCGGCGAGTTCGGCCGGGGCGGTGGAGCCGACGCCCTTGTTGATGTTGAAGCCATCCGGCGCGACGCCGATGGAGACCACCTCGGCCCCCAGTTCCCACAGCACGGTGGGGGCCACCTTGTAGGCGGCGCCATGCGCGCAATCGACCACGATGCGCAGGCCGTCGAGCGTCAGGCGGCGGGGGAAGCTTTGCTTGGCGGCCTCGATGTAGCGGCCGGGGGCATCCTCCATCCGGCTGGCGCGGCCGAGCCGGCTGGGCGCCACCTGGGCACTGGCCAGGTCGCCGGCCATCAGCGCCTCGATCTCGGTCTCCTGCACGTCGGAGAGCTTCAGCCCATCCGGGCCGAACAGCTTGATCCCGTTGTCCTCGTAGGGGTTGTGCGAGGCGCTGATCATCACCCCGAGGTCGGCCCGCAGGCTGCGGGTCAGCAGGGCGATGGCCGGCGTCGGCAGCGGCCCCACCAGCACCACATCCATCCCGGC
>JAQGIA010000037.1 GCA_028291445.1 Belnapia sp. | reverse complement strand
GGCCGGATCCCCGCCGTGGTCGCCGATGCCGGCCGCATCCGCCTCGGCGCCGGCATCCGCCGCGTCTGAGCCCAGCCCACCCCTCGCCTGTCAGCATGGGATAACCGGGCAGCGCTCCCCCGCGCGCCGCCCGGCCCCTCCCGCCTTTCCTTACCCTGGCCAGGATCCGCCCGATGGACAGCACGCCCCTCGTCACCTTCTACCGCCTCATCGAGGAAGCGACGCCGCCCCGCCGGGCCGACCGCTCCGGTCTCGGCAGCCTGCCGACCCGGGCCTATCGCCACTGCGATGCCGTCACCTCCGCCGCCGGTTTCGGCTGGCACATCTGCCCGCCGCTCGATTTCGAGCTGCTATGGGATGGCGCGCAGATCTGGTGGCGCTGCCCGGGGCTGGAGGCAGATGGCTTGGCTGACTGGCTGCCGCTGGGCGCCGCGCAATACCCGCATTACGCCGCCCGCTTCGCCGCCGCCGCCCCGGCCGGCCTCGGCGACTATGCCCCGCCCTTCCTCACCGCCCTGCAGGAGCCCGGCGTGGTCCAGGTCTGGACCGGCCTCGCCGCCCGCACCGCCCCGGGCTGGAGCCTGCTGGTCCGCGACCTGGCCAACCTGCCGCGCCACCCCGGCTACGAGCCCTATGAGGGCATCGTCGAGACCGACCGCTGGTTCGGCCCGCTATTCACCAACCTGCGGCTGACCCGCACCGATACCCCCATCGCCTTCCACGCCGGCCAGCCCTTCCTCCAGCTCCAGCCGATTCCACAGGCGGCCTATGCCGATGCGCTGCTGAACGGCGCTGGACTGATCGAGGATCTGGCCGGCCTGGCCCCGGCGGATTGGGCGGATTACGAGGCCAGCATCGTCGCCCCCAACCGCGACCCGGAAACGCTCCCCGGCCGCTATGCCGCCGCGGCCCGCCGGCGTCGCCGCGGCGGCTGCCCGCATGCAGCCGGTAAAACCGCTAAATCCCTAAATCCCGCATCCGGAAATCCTATCGTAACAACAGCTTAGGCCAATCGAATCGCCCTGGAATTTATTCGGATTGAGCCGAATTGGGTCACTTCGATGCTCATCCGCGCGGCGTCACTCGGCCGCGGTCAGGGTGAACAGCTCGGCGCCCTCCTCGACGCTGTCGCCGGCGGCGCAGCCGATATGGGCGACGATGCCATCCGCCGGGGCGGTGATGCGCAGCTCGGTCTTCATCGCCTCCAGCACCGCCAGGACTTGGCCGCGTGAGACGCTGTCGCCCAACGCCACCAGCACCTGCACCACCCGGCCCGGAATGGGCGAGGACAGCCGCCCCTGCCCCGCCGCCTCGCCGCCGACCGGCGCATAGGGATCGACCAGCCGCAAGGCCCAGCCGCCCTCGGGCAGGGAGACATGCAGCGTATCGCCGTCGCGCAGCACCGGAATGCGATGCGCCACGCCATCGAGCATCACCTGCAGGGCGCCCTCCGCCAGGCGCCGCCCGGCCAGGGTGAGCTCGCCGGTCCAGCCCTCCCCGGCCTGCTCGAACCGCAGCCGATGCATCGCCTCGCCATCGGCCAGCACGACCAGCCGGCTGCCGGCACCTTGCAGGCGCCAGCCGTCACGGCGCGCCCAGGGATCGGCGGGCGCCGCGCTGTCCAACGGCAGCAGCGCTTCCAACGCCGCAGCGGCCAGCGCCAGCGGCGGTGCGGCCGCACGCGGCGGCTGGAGATCGGCGGCATGGCGCAGGGCGAAGCCCGTATCCAGCTCGCCCGCCTGCATCGCCGGATGCGCCACCAGCCGGGACAGGAAGCCGAGGTTGCAGGTAATGCCCGCCACCCGGCATTCGGCCAGCGCCGCGCCGAGCCGCGCCAGCGCCGCCGGCCGGTCGGGGCCCCAGGCGACCAGCTTGGCGATCATCGGATCGTAGAAGGGCGTGATCGCATCGCCTTCCACCACGCCGCTTTCGATGCGGAGGTCGGCCGCCGGCGCCGGCAAGTGAAAGCGCCGCAGCGGTCCGGTCGAAGGGCGGAAGTCCTGCGCCGGATCCTCGGCATAGAGCCGCACCTCGACGCTATGGCCCTGCGGCGCGGGGGCCTTGGCCAGCGGCAGCGGCTCGCCGGCGGCGATGCGGAGCTGCCATTCGACCAGGTCGATCCCGGTCACCATCTCGGTCACCGGATGCTCCACCTGCAGGCGGGTGTTCATCTCCATGAAGAAGGCGTCCTCGCCCTCGACGATGAACTCCACCGTGCCGGCCGAGACATAGCCGACCGCCTTCGCCGCGGCGGTGGCGGCCTCATGCAGCCGGGCGCGCAGCGCGGGCGGCAAATCCGGCGCCGGGGCTTCCTCAAGCACCTTCTGATGGCGGCGCTGCACCGAGCAGTCGCGGGTATGCAGATGGATGGTATTGCCCTGGGTATCGGCGAAGACCTGCACCTCCACATGCCGGGGCTTCTGCAGGTAGCGTTCCAGCAGCACCCGGTCGTCGCCGAAGGCGGCCTTGGCCTCGCGCCGCGCCCCGGCAAGCTGGGCGGCGAAATC
>JAQGIA010000670.1 GCA_028291445.1 Belnapia sp. | reverse complement strand
ATGACGGCGGCCACCATGATGATGACGCCGATGCCGCCGAGGGTGATCCAGCCGAAGACGGTATCGAGGTAGAACATCAGCACGACCGAGGCCACGGCGCTCATCATGTCGAGCACGCCGGTGATGGCGTTGCCGGCGACGAAGCGCTGCACCGCGGAGATGTCCTGCAGCACCACAACGCCGGAGACCAGGTCCCGCCGCACCGCGTTGCGGATGGCCACCTGCATGGCCTCGGCCCGCAGCCGGAAGCCGAAGCGCTCGGCGACCGCCTGCATGAGCTGGGCGCGGCGATGCAGGTAGAAGCGCGAGGCGACGGTGCAGAAGACGAAGACCAGGGCGAGGCCGATCACGGTATCGCTGTTGTGGGTGTCCAGCACGCCATCCTGCAGATGCGCCATGCTCAGGATGAAGGCGAAGATGCCGATCAGCTCGCCGAAGCTGAGCAGCAGCACGGCGAGGACGAAGAAGGGGGTGACGCCGATGTCCCGCAGCCGCAGCCAGCGCCGCGGCTGCGTCCCCTGCCGCGCCCCAGGCTTCGTATTGGCCGCGGCATGGGGCTGCGTTGCGCTGGTCGCCGTCATGCCGCGGCGGCCTTGTCGGTGGCGATCCGGGACTGGCCGATCTTGGCCGGGACAATCTGCGCCGGGGCAGGCCGGGCCGGCTTGCCGCCGCGCGTCGCGCCGAGCAGCCGGGGCAATTCCTCGCCGGCCGGGACCAGGGTGCCGTTGCGGAGTGCCAGCACCCGGTCGGCGACGGCGACGAGGGAAGGGCGATGGGTGGTGAAGATCACCGAGGTGCCCTCCTCCCGCAGCAGCCCGAGCAGCTCGGCGACATGCGCCTCGCCCTCGCGGTCCATCGAGCCGGCGAGTTCGTCGAGCAGCAGCAGCTTCGGCCGGCCATAGAGCGCCCGCGCCAGGGCGATGCGGTGCCGCTGGCCCATCGAGAGTTGGTAATTGCCACTCAACGGAGTGTTGAAGCCGAGCGGCAGGGCAACGATCGCCTCATAGGCGCCGGCCCGGCGGGCGGCTTCCAGCACCAGTTCCATGTCCGGCTCATCGAGCCGGGCGATCACCTCGGCGGCGGTGCCGCGCGACAGCAGCGGATCCTGCGGCAGGAAGCCGACGTGGCGGGCGAAGTCGCGGCGGTCCCATTGGCTGGTCGCATGGCCATCGAGGTAGACGCCGCCGGCCGAGGGCCGCAGCAGCCCGACCAGCAGCCGCAGCAGGGTGGATTTGCCGCAGCCCGAGGCGCCGACGATGGCGATGATGCTGCCGGGCTCGACGGTCAGTTCGACGTTGCGCAGCAGCGGCGGCTGCGGCCCGCGGAAGGCATAGGTCAGGTGTTCCGACACCAGCCGGCCCTGCGGGCAGGGGAAGGCGATGCCATCGGCCGGCGGCGTGGTTTCCGCCACCAGGGAGCGCAGCCGGCGCCAGGCGGCGAGCGCCTCGCCGATGGTGGCGCTGGTATCGCCGAGGCTGGCGAAGGGCTGGATCAGCCGGAACACCAGGAAGGTGCCGCCGGCCACCGCGCCATCGATGATGCCGCCCGCAAGGGTGATCCAGGCGGTCAGGAACATCACCGAGCCGCGGAACATGCCGAGCACGATCTCGAGCGCCAGGGTGAGCCGCCCGGCGCGGCGCTGCGCCAGATAGGCTTCGCCGGCGGCTTCGGTGCTGACCGCGGTCCAGAGCCGGATCAGCCGTGGCAGCATGCCCATGGCCAGCACCGCCTCGCCCGAGCGCATGGCATCCGCGGCCAGGCCATAGGCCTTGGCGGTGCCGTTGGTGGTCAGCTCGGCCGCCCGGTTCGCCGCCTTGGCGACCGCCAGGCTGAGCCCGGCCGCCGCCAGGCAGAACAGCAGGGCGCAGATGGCGACCCAGTAGTGGATGGCGATCATCAGCGGGATCAGCAGCGGCGTGACGATCAGCATGATGCAGGTTTGGCTGGCGGCACCCGACAGGGTGGTCCGCACCGTCTCGAGATCCGCCAATACGGCGCTGGAGAGGGCTTCCGGCCGGCCGGCGCGCTGCGCCATGGCCAGCACCGCCGGCACGCCGAGCCGGCTGGAGACGAAGCGGGAGAGATGGATGAAGGCGATGCCTTGCAGGAAGCCGGCCACGGCGATGACGGCGAGCAGCGCCACCCAGACGACCAGCGCGGATTCGATCGAGTCGTAGCTCTGGGTGACCGGTATCTTGCCGATCATCTGCATCTTGTTGAACAGCAGCGCGAAGCCGGCGAGGGTAGAGATCAGGCCGAGGCCGATCAACAGCTTGATCCAGCCGGCCGCGGTCCGCATGACGGACTCGATCGCTTCCTTCAGCAGGGCATCCGGCGAGCGGTCGGCCATGGACCGGCCACCCATGGATTGACCGGCGGGGATCATCGCCATGGCGTCAGAGGCCGTGCCGCACGAGGACGGCGGCGGCGGCGGCGCTGACCGCCGCAAGCAGGATGGCGATCAGGATCGCCTGCCAGACATCCACCCGGCCGCGGTCCTGCGTCGTGGCCGGCACCGTCAGCTCGGCCAGCCGGCCGTCGAGCCGGTTGATCCAAAGCTCCAGCCCATCGATCCGCCGCTGCAATTCCTGGCCCGCCTTGGCGATGGCGTCCACCGCCGTGACATCCGGCAGTTGCGCGCTGCGCAGCCGCAGTTCCTCGATCTCGCGGCGGACGCCCTGGTGCTCGGCCAGCAGCGCCTCGGCGGCGCTATGCAGCTTGGCGGTGGCCTGGGCGGGCACCAGCATCTCGTCCTGGCCGCGCGTGGCATGCACCGGCACCGGGAACTCGCTGCCGTCCTTGCCGATGCCGATGACGCTGATGTCGCGCATCTGCCGGAACCATTGGCGCAGCAGGGGAAATTCGAAGGCGTGGCAGCCATCCCCGATGCCGTGCTTGGCCAGGTCCGGCCGGGCATAGTCGGCGACGGTGGTCGCGACCACCTCGCCGGACAGCCGCAGTTCCACCGTCACCCGATGCTCCGGATGGGCAGCGTCCCAGCACCAGCCATAAAGGCGGCTGGCCGTCGCGTTGTCGACCAGCCCGCGCACGTCGGAGGATCCGGTGGCGGCGGGCGGGGCGATGGCATCATCGGAAAGCAGGTCGTGAACCGGCATAGGCGTCGATTTCCTCGGCACGGACGGCATTCTAATCCGCCACCGTGGCCATTGCAGCCTTATAGAGATCGAGATGGGCAAGCGCCGCCGCCTCCACCGTCAGTGGCGGGGCGATGCCATCGACAAGCCGTTCCCATAGCCCCTCGGTATCAATCGCCCGGCGCATGACCTGCGCCAGACCAGCCGGGTCCTTCACCGGGGCATGCAGCCCGTCCACGCCGTCGCGCACCATCTCGGCGGTGCCGCCGATGCCGCTGCAGATCACCGGCCGGCGGTGGCGGAAGGCTTCCTGCACCACCAGCGGCGCATTCTCCCACCAGATCGAAGGGATGACGACCCAGTCGACCTGCTCCATCAGCGCCGGCAATTCCTCCGGCGTATAGGCACCACGGAAGCTGGCGGCGGGCGCCTCGGCCAGGCCGGTGTCGAATTCCACCATGAAGCTCTCCGACTGGTAGGCCGCCCCGCCGTTCAGCGTCAGCCGATGCGCCACGCCGTCGCCGCTGAGCAGGTGCGAGGCGCGCAGCAGCATCAGGCTGCCCTTAAAGCGGTTGATATGGCCGAAGAAGCCGAAGCGGTCGCGTCGTCCGTCGGGCGCCGCGCGATGCGCCACCGGCGGCAGGTCCGGCACCCCGTTGGGCATGACGCTGAAGCGCTCGGGCGCCCAGCCGGCGGCGAGGTAGCGGCCGAGGGCGAATTCGCTCGGCACCAGGATGTGGGCGAAATCCTCGAAGGCGTCTCGCATCTGCAGATCGCGCATGATCAGGTCGCCCGGCGGCCGGCCGGGGAAGCATTTCAGGCAGCCATCGAGCGTCGGGCCGGTGCAGAGCCGGCCATCCGTGGTCAGCAACTGGCCTTCCTGGGCGCAGAGCGGGAAGAAATCATGCGCGGTGAAGACCAGCCGGGCCTGCGGCGCCAGCCGGCGGATCAGATCCAGCGTCTCGACGCCCAGTTGCAGCGCGTGATGCACATGGATCACGTCCGGGGCCAGCTCCTCGATCAGCGGGGCGATCGAGGCCAGGCCGTAGGTATCGGGCTGCGACAGGAAGAAGCGGTCGAACCGGTCCAGCCAGAGCAGCAACTCATCCGTCGCGGTGCCGATCGACTGCACCATGGTGCCCGGCAGCCATTCGCGGTGGGCGCTGGTGACGGCGGCGAGGAACAGCCCTTCCACCCCATGGTGATCGCGCAATCGGCGGAACAGGTTGCGGGCGAATACTTCCGTCCCGCCGGCCTGGAGCGACGGGTGGTTGTGGCAGAGGAACAGGACGCGCATGGGCTCAGCCCGGTCCTGCGGCGATGGCTGCGGCATCGGCCGCCCCGGGAGCCGGCCATGCCCGGGCCATCAGCGACGCCATGTCGCCGGCCCAGCGGCGATGGTGCAGGCCGCGATTGTAGGTGGCCGCCAGGGTCTTGGTATAGCCGGTATGCAGGCTGATCGACTGGCGCTCGAAGTGATAGAGCTCGGTCGCCGGGACATAGCCGATGCCACCGCCATCCGCCCGGAGGCGCAGACAGAGGTCGGAATCCTCGTAGTCGCCGACGACGTAATCGGTGGAGATGCCGCCGACCGCGCGATAGGCGGCGCGACGCACGCAGAAGGCGGCGCCGGTGATGCCGGGGATTTCCCGCGCCCGCTGCGCCGGCGGGAAGTAGCGCGGCAGGCCCTTGTAGTAGTGGCTGTTGTGCCAGTCGCCATTCTCCGGCTTCTCGAAATAGAGGCCGGCATGCTGCAGCGAGCCATTGGCGAACAGCAGCTTCGGCCCGACCGCGGCCAGCTTCGGCGCGGCTGCCAGTGCGTCCAGCATCGGCCGCAGCCAGCCGCGGCCGGTCGGCACCACATCCGAGTTCAGCAGCAGCAGCACCGGGGCGCGGGCTTCCGCCGCACCGGCGTTGCAGGCGCTGCCGTAGCCGTAATTGGTCGGCTGCACGATAAGCGTCACCGGCATGCGGTTGATGCCGTAATAGCCGCGCAGCATATGCTCCAGCTCCTCCCGCTGTTCGGGGCTGTCGAGCACGTAGATCAGCTCGGCCTGCCGCAGCGACGGATCGCGGGCGATGGCCGAGAGCTGATGCCGCAAATAGTGCACGTTGCGGTAGATCGGTACGATCAGGCTGATCACCGGGTCCGCGACCGGCGTGCCGAATTGCACCACCTCGGGCGGCAGCCGCGCGGCCATGACGTGCTGGTGCAGCCGTTCCACCGGCAGGGCGATGCAGCGCGAGAGGATTTCGGCGGTGACATGCGAGGGGGCGATCGAGCCGAGGATCCGGTCGCGCGTCAGCAGCGGGCTGGTGATGGCCGGCGGGGCGACCAGCACGACCTGGTCCCCGGTGGTCAGCCGGACCTTCAGCCGCCACTGCGCGGAGGGCCGCATCGCCGCCTGCGGCAGGTGGGCGACGAAACCGGCGCGGATGCCGGGGCTGCCATGCGGGGATTCGGCGTATTTCTTGACCAGGTCGGGACGTGGGAAGCGGGTCAGCAGGTTGGTGGGCAGCGGCTGCTCGCCGAAGCTGCCGTGCAGCGAAAGCTGAGCGATCAGCCCGAGCGGGTCGCGCAGCCAGCCGCGCAGGAACAACCCGCCGCCATGGTCGTCGAGCGCCAGTTCGAGCGCCCCGCCCATCGGCTCCTCCAACTCGGCCACCTGGCTGACCGCCTGGATCGGCGCGAGGAGCTGATGGTCGCGCAGCATGCGGCGGATCGGTTCCTCCTCGGCGGCGCGGCGGGCGAGTTCGCCGATCGCCGCGCGGTAAAGCCCGCGGCTGGCCGCATCGGAACGCCGGGCCAGCTCGGCCAGGGTAGGCAGCGGCGCGGCGGCGGGGGCGAGATGGATCGGCCCGCCGCCATCGTTCGGCAGCAGGTAGCCGTCCTCCAGGCGCCGGTCCTGCAGCACCAGGGCGCCGGCGGCGTGGCGGGCCTGGCGAAAGCGCTGGCGGCCGATGACGATGGAACTGGCGGGCGTCGCCGCCATGCCGCGGGGCAGCGACCAGAACACCGTATCCTCGCCGCAGCGGGCGATAGGCGTCGCCACCCGCTTCGCGCTGCCGGCCAGCACGGCAAGGCTGCGGCAGACGCCGGCGAGGCCGGCATCGTCGGGCCGGCGGAACATGCCAAGGGCGCGGGCGGCGATGAAGCCGGCGATACGGCCGATGACGGCAGGCGGCAGGTCGCCGACCAGGGCACGGATATCATCGACAGGCTGCAGGGCGAGCCGGGTGGCGCCGCCGGCCTCGTCGGTGACGCTGAGCACCGAACCCGCGGCGAGGCCGGGCTGGGCGCGGGCGAGGACGAGGGAGAGGGCGGGGATGGTTGCCGGGACCGCGAGCCAGGACATCGGCGATTCGATCGGGCCGAGCGCCGAGGCAAGGGCGATGCTGCCGATATCGATGCCGGGAAGGCCGCCCTGCAAGCCAAGGAGCACGACGCCGGGCGACAAAACCAGGAAGGTGGCGGAAGCGATACCGGCGACATCTTGCGATGTCGCCGGCGAATGTCCGAAAGTATCCAGACCCATGACCCCCGTCATCATGCAGACACGGGTATCAGTAAAGTGTTTCCAGTGTCTTTACCCGCTAAGGGCTAGACGACCTTGATCCAGCTTTCCGGGTGGCTCAGCAGATCCGACGTGCTGGCGCCGCTGATGCCCTTGATCAGGATCGTATCGCTGCCGATGGTGACCTTCACGTTGCTGCCGACGATCTCGATCTTGTTGGTGACGCCGTCGAAGCCGGTGATGGAGCCGCCCGAGACGCCGATGCCGCCCATGCCGGACTGGATCTCGACCATGTCCTGGCCATAGCTGAAGCCCTCGATGGTGTCATTGCCGCCGTAGCCATCGGCATAGCCGAAGGTGTCGGCGCCGCTGCCGCCAATCAAGCTGTCATCGCCAGCCCCACCGAAGAGATAGTCGGCGCCGCTGCCGCCGGCCAGGGTGTCGTCGCCCGCGCCGCCATTGAGGTAGTCGTTGCCAGCGCCGCCGGACATGGAGTCGTTGCCGCTGCCGGCGGTCATCGTGTCGTCGCCGTCGTTGCCCTGGACGGTGTTGTTGCCGTCGCCGGCCACTATGATGTCGTTGCCGCTGCCGCCGGTGATGACGTCGTTGCCGCTGCCGGCGGAGATGATGTCGTCGCCACCCTCGCCGTTGATGAGGTTGTCGCCCTCGCCGGCGGCAACGCTGTCGGCACCTTCGCCGGAACTCACCGTGTCGCCGAAGGTGCTGCCCAGGAACACCGAGGTCCCGCCGGTATCGCTGCCTTCGAAGAATATGCCGCTGGAGGCGAAACTACCGTCGACGCCGGTTTCGCCCGTGGAGCTGCTGCCATCCACGAAGAGGCCGCCGGTCTCGATACGGTAGAACACGTCGACGCCAGGCGGAACATTCGGGAAAATGTTGTCGCCGGATCCCCCAATGATGGAAGCGAAATCTGCCATGGCGTGCACCCCGTCGGACGGATCGGGCACCGATGAGGTGCCTTCCAATGAGGTCCTTGTTTAACCAGCGGTTGCGGTCTGGTCAATCAAGACGGGATTGCCGAGACAACTCATTACACCGCTTTCAGTGCAACGGGGTCTGCGCTTTAACCAATTGTTGCGGTATAACACCTAAAATGCCCAAATGAGCATCAAAGTTGAGCCATGACCACCAGATCCGGTCCCTTGAAGCGAAACCGAAACGGTTGTCCCTTTTGACTTTCTGCCACTCACGGTTGGCCGCCTGATTAGTTCTATCGGGTGGGCCCTACCATCGCCGGTACAAATTAAGACGACCGTCGGCCTTCACCTGTGGTTGCAATCGCCGTATAAGCTGGCCCCATGGGTTGAATGGGATGTCCCGGGGTGGGGCCAGCCCCATTGCCTGCTCAGTCGCGGAGGCGTCTCAATGGCTATCATTACTGGTACCGAAAACAACGACACCCTGGTCGGCTTCGCCGCCGACGACGTCGTTACCGGCCTGGGCGGCAACGACTACATGGTCCTCATCGGCGGCGGGATCGGCTCCGGCGGCGAAGGCAACGACGAAATCCGGGGCGTCGCCGCCGCCGTGACGCTCGACGGCGGGGCCGGCAATGATTCCGTCATCGGCAGCACCGCCAGCGACAGCCTGTCCGGCGGCGTCGGCAATGACTACATGTTCGGCAACCTCGGCAGCGATACCATCGATGGCGGCGACGGCAACGACACCGTCATCGGCGGCGACACCGGCAGCATGCTCTCCGGCGGCATCGGCGACGACGTGGTCGTGGGCGGCGGCGGCAACGACACCATCATGGGCGGCACGGGCTCCAACTGGCTGGTCGGCGGCGCCGGCGACGACCACTTTGTCTGGCAGGGCGGCTCGGACGTCTTCCTTGGCGGCGAGGGCTTCGACACGGTCGACCTCAGCTCCTCCAGCGCCGGCCTCTCCATCAACCTGCTGACCACCAACGTCACCGACAACCTGCGCTTCGGCTCCATCGAGGGCATCGTCACCGGCAGCGGCGACGACAACATCACCGGCGATGGCTACAACAACCTGATCAACGGCGGCAGCGGCGACGATGTCATCGACGCCTTCTGGGGCGACGACACCCTGATCGGCGGCGCCGGCGACGATATGCTGACCGGCGGTGGCGGTGCGGATGTATTCTCCTTCAGCGGCAACTTCGGCAACGACGTCGTCACGGATTTCGTCGCCGGCTACGATAAGCTGATGTTCACCGCCGGCTCGGTGACCGCGGCGAACTTCACCCTGGTCGACGGCGACCTGTCCTTCTCCGACGGCACCTCGACCATCCTGTTCAGCACCGCGGCCTGGGGCTTCAACTTCGCCACCGACGTGGTCTTCGCCTGAAGCGGAACCGGGGGCCTCGGCCCCCGGGCTGCGACAAGGCCGGGCTGCGACAAGGCTGGGCAGCGATGCCCGGCCTTGTTCAATTCTGCGGCCGGGCAGGCGCCGGCTGCACCGGCTCATCGGCCAGCGGCTTCCGCAGGACGCACAGCGACTGGCCGAGCGGATAGCGCCCGGCCGGTACCGCCGCGGTGGCCGAGACGGCATCGACCTCGACGATCGGCCCATCGCCATAAAGCATGGCCTCGACGTTGAAGCCGAGCTGCGCCGCCCAGATCCGCAGGTCGTCCCGGTGCAGGAAGACGTTGAGATGCCCGGCCTGGCCGGTGCTGCGCGCCCATTGCACGCAATTCTGGAAGATCGGCCAATTCACCGGCACGGCGAATTCGAGGAAGGAAAAGATCGCCTTGCCGCCCGGCCGCAGCGCCCGCAGCGCCGCATCCAGGTAGGCGTAGGATTCCTCGTGCAGCAGGTGGGTGAAGACCGAGAAGAACGCCACGAGATCGGCGCTGCCATCCTCGACCGGCAGGTGGTTCTGCTGCTCGACGACGAAGCGGAAGTCCGCGCGGTCCACCTTCCGCCTGGCGTAGTCGATCAGCGCCGGCACCGGATCCGTGCCGATGTAGCGCAGTCCGGGATAGCCGCGCAGCTGCCAGGCGAGCCGGCCGGAACCGCAGCCGACATCCACCACCAACCCGTCCGGCGGCAGTCCGTGGCTGCGCAGCAACGCATGCTCGTAGACCCCGATATCCTCGTAATTGCCGCCCACTGCGATGGAAAGCGCCTGCTCCTCGGGGAATTTCGCCAGCAGGTAGTCGACCCATTGCTCGTAGCTGGCGACGCTTTGCAGCTTGCGGCTCATAGCCGGTAGTAGTCCCGGAACCAGGCGACGAAGGCATCGATGCCGGGGCCGATCCCGGTGGTCGGGCGATAGCCGGTCAGCGCCTGCAGCAGCGTCGAATCCGCCCAGGTCTTCAGCACCTCGCCGGGCTGCATGTCCAGCATGTTGCGGATGGCCGGGCGGCCGGTGGCGCGTTCGATCTCGGCGATGAAGTCGAGCAACTGCACCGGCACGGCATTGCCGATATTGACCACCCGGAAGGGGGCGACCGCGCTGACGGAATCGCTCGGCGCCACGGCCTGGCCGGCGACCGGGATGCAGGGTATCAGCTTGTCGATCGCCTCCACCAGATCGTCCACGTAGGTGAAGTCGCGCTCCATCCGGCCGTGGTTGTAGATGTCGATCGGCCGGCCGCGCAGGATGGCATCGGTGAATTTGAAGAAGGCCATGTCCGGGCGGCCCCAGGGGCCATAGACGGTATAGAAACGGAACATGGTGATCGGCTGATGCCAAAGATGGGCATAGCTGTGGCCGATTGATTCGGTCGCCATCTTGGTGGCGGCATAGATATTCAGCGGCGTCGCCACGGCATCGACTTCACGGAAGGGCATGGCGGTATTCGCGCCATAGGCCGAACTGGTGGAAGCCATCAGCAGATGCTTGGGTGGCTGCTGCCGGCAGGCCTCCAGCAGGGTATAGGTGGCGATGACGTTGTTGTGGATATAGCTTTCGGGGTGTTCCAGCGCATAGCGCACGCCGGCCTGGGCGGCGAGATGGACCACCACCTCCGGCTGGTGCTCGGCCAGGGCCGTGGCCAGTCGGCCAGGCTCGGCGAGGTCGAAGACCAGCGGGGTGAAGCCGGGGTTCTCGGCCAGCAGCGCGTGCCGG
>JAQGIA010000669.1 GCA_028291445.1 Belnapia sp. | reverse complement strand
TGCCGGATGGCACCGACAACGGGACCCATGCGCTGCTCGGCGCCAATACCGTGGCGCTGGGCTTCCTCGAGCGCATCGGCGCGCGGGAGGGCTGGGTCGAGCCGGAGCCGGGCGGGCTGCCGGTGCTGGATGCGCGGGATGGCCGAGCCTTCCGGGTCGCCCTGTCCCCCTACGACTGGCGCGATCCGGCGCTGCGCCCGCCGGGCTTCTCCGCCGGGGCGCTGATGGCGCTGGCGCGGATGGCGCTGCCGGGGCGGGACCGGGCCATCGGCCCGGCCATGGCCGCCCACCCGGCGTTCCTCCGCGGCTTCGTCGATCCGCTGGTGGTCGCCGCGCTGAATACCCCGGTGGGGGAGGCCTCCTCCCGCCGGCTCGGCGCCGTGCTGCGGCGGATGGGCGGGCCCGGTGCCTGCCGGCTGCTGGTCGCCCGCGACGGGCTCGGCCCCAACCTCGTCGCCCCCGCACTGGCGGCGCTGGCGGCGGCCGGCGGCGAGATCCGCTGCGGCGCCCGGCTCCGCCGCCTGGTGCAGCAGGATGGCCGCCTCGCCGCGCTGGATTTCGGCGATGACGCCATCCGCCTCGGCCCCGGCGATGCCGCCCTGCTGGCGACGCCGCCGTGGGAAAGCCAGCGCCTGCTGCCGCACCTGCCGGTGCCCGCAAGCTATGCCCCCATCGTCAACCTGCATTACGCCCGCACCGGGCCAGGACCCGTGCGCTTCCTCGGCCTGCTGGATGCGCTCTGCCAATGGGTCCTGGTCCGCCCGACCGGGGTCAGCGTGACGGTCAGCGCCGGCGACGAAGCCGCCCGCACCTACCAGGACAGCCTCGCCCCCCGCGCCTGGGCCGAACTCCGCGCCGCCGCCCTGGCCTTCGGCCTGCCGGGGGATTGGCCGGAGGCCGCGCCGCCCTGCCGGGTGGTGAAGGAACGCCGCGCCACGCCGCGCCATACGCCCGGCCCGCCGCCCAACCCGCCCCGGCTGCCGCTGCCCAATCTCGCTTTGGCCGGCGACTGGACCGATACCGTCCTGCCCGCCACCATCGAGGCCGCCATCCGCAGCGGCGAGACCGCCGCCCATGCCCTGCACCGCTGATCCCTCGGCCTGCAACCTGGCCGCCCTGCGCCAAGCCGAGGCCCGCGACGGCGCCCTGCCACCCGACCGCCGCCGTGCCCTGCTGGACTCGCTGGCCGCCACCCTGCTGCGCCAAGCGGATGCCGTCGCCGCCGCCATCGACGCCGATTTCGGTGGCCGCAGCACGGAGGAATCGCTGCTCGCCGAGGTCAAGCTGGTGCTCGATGCCGCCCGCCACGCCCGGCGCCACCTGCATCGCTGGGCCCGGCCGCGGCGGGTCGGCGTGCCCTTCCCCTTTTGGCCCGCACGCGCCCGGCATGAGCCGGTGCCGAAGGGCGTCATCGGCATCATGGCGCCCTGGAACTACCCCTTGCAGCTGGCCCTGCTGCCGGCGGTGGATGCGCTGGCGGCCGGCAACCGCATCGCCGTCAAACCCTCGGAGGCGACGCCCCGCACCGCTGCCCTCATTGCGGAGCTGCTGGCCGAGGCGCTGGGCGAGGATATCGCGCGGGTGGTGCAGGGCGGTCCCGAGGTGGCCGCCCGCTTCGCCGCGCAGCCCTGGGACCATCTGGTTTTCACCGGCGGCACCGAGACCGGCCGCCGCGTCATGCGCGCCGCGGCCGAGAACCTGGTGCCGCTGACCCTGGAACTGGGCGGCAAATGCCCGGCGGTGGTGCTGCCGGGGGCGGATCTCACCAAGGCGGCCCAGGCGATCCTCGCCGGGAAGGCGGTGAATGCGGGGCAGACCTGCATCGCGCCCGATACCGTGCTGCTGCTGGGCCATGCCCCGGCCGATTTCCTGGCCGCCTGCCGCGCCACCGGCATCGGCGCGGCGGAAACCGCGGTGGTGAACGACCGCCAGGCGGCACGGCTGGATGCGCTGCTCGCCGGCGCCACCCTGACGCCGCTCGCCGCCGATGGACCCGGCTGCGGCAGCGGCGTGATGCCCACCGGCCGCTGCCGTGCCCTGGCGCTGGCCGAGGCGCCGCCGGACCATCCGCTGCATGCCACCGAGATCTTCGGACCGGTGCTGGCCGTGGTGCCGCTGTCCGATCTCGCCGCGGCCATCGCCTGGATCGGCGCCCGCCCGCCGGCCCTGGCCATCTACCTGTTCGGCGCCAGCCGCGCCGAGACGGCCGCCATCGCCGCCGGCACCCGCAGCGGCGCTATCGTGGCCGGACGCTGCGTCGAATATGCCGCCTTCCCGGCACTGGCCTTCGGCGGGGTCGGTGCCTCCGGCTTCGGCCGGCGCAACGGGGAGCAGGGCTTTATCGCCTTCAGCAACCTGCGCGCCCGGGTCGAGCACGGTCCCTGGAGCCTGTCGCGACTGCTGGATCCACCGCGCGACGCGCGGGGAAAAGCCCTGATCCGGCGGTTGCTGCGGTAGGCTGCTTCAGCCGCGCCGCAGCCAGCGGCGCAGCCGGTCGAACAGGCCCTCGCCCCTGGCCTGCCCCTGGGGATGAAGACGCTGGTGGGTGACATGCGGGCGGCGGGCCGGCGGGGGCAGGGCGCTGGCGACCGTATGGCGGCCGGTGTCCTGGGCCGCGATCAGCTGCAACTCCAGGTCGACGACCTGGGTCACCGCCTCCGGTGCCGCCGCCCGGCTCAGGCCCTGCGCGGTTGCGGCGGCATCCTCCCAGGCCTCGG
Source organism: Belnapia sp. (assembly GCA_028291445.1). GTDB lineage: Bacteria > Pseudomonadota > Alphaproteobacteria > Acetobacterales > Acetobacteraceae > Belnapia. Next base: position 1,900 of record JAQGIA010000669.1, on the reverse strand, counting down.
CCCGGCGCAGCGCATCGATGATGCGGACGGTCTGTTCCTGGTCCAGCGGCGGGCCGCCGCGCCAGAGCGCCACCGCCTCCAGCCGCCAGTGCCGGGCCAGATCCTCCAGCGCCAGGTCGTCGGCCACCCAGGCGGCATGCAGCGTGGCTTCCGCCGCGGCATGCAGCGCGCCGGTCTCCTCCAGCACATGCGCCCAGCCGAGGAAACGGCGGGCCAGCGGCGGATAGGTTGCCTCGGCCATCAGCGCGCGGAAGGGCGCGGCGGCGACGGCCTGCGCGGCGGCCGGATGGGCCCGGGTGATATTGGGCGCGGCATAGCCGCAGCTCGGGCATTGCTGCAGCCAGCGGGCCATGGTGGAGCGCACCGGCTCGCCCGGTCGCAGGTCGAGGTCGGGGGCCTGCTCGGGGGGGGATGGCCGGAAGGGTGGCTGCCGGCTGCCGGTGCCGCAGACGGCGCAGCGCGGGAGCGGCTCGGCCGGTGTCGGACGGGAGTTGGCGGGCGAGGGCATGGCCATTCCCGGGAAAGTAGTCATGCCAGGGCGAAAGGCGAAGAGGGCGTGATCCCTTTGCGACATCCGCTTTGCATGATTTCGTCACTTTCCGACACGGACCCTGCCAATCCGGCGCTTCCGGCGCCTGTGGCAGTTGCCGAGGCGGCCTTGCCCCTGGATATTGCGCAGATGCCCCGTGGCGACCTTTTCCCCGATATCGCACCTTTCGAAACCGGCCTGCTGCCCCTGACGGGCGGCCATGTCATGTACTGGGAGCAGGTGGGCAACCCTCGCGGCCAGCCCGCCCTGTTCCTGCACGGCGGCCCCGGCGCCGGGGCCGGGGCGGTGCATCGCCGCTTCTTCGACCCCGGCCATTGGCGGGTGGTCATCTTCGACCAGCGCGGCGCCGGTCGGTCCCGCCCGCTGGGCGAGCTGCGGGAGAACTCCACGCCGCATCTGGTCGAGGATATCGAGACCCTGCGCCGCTTCCTCGGCATCGAGCGCTGGCTGCTGTTCGGCGGCTCCTGGGGCAGCACCCTGGCCCTGGCCTATGCCCAAGCGCATCCGGACCGGGTCACCGGCTGCGTGCTGCGCGGCGTCTTCCTCGGCCGGCAGACCGAGGTGGACTGGTTCCTCACCGGATTGAAACGCATCTTCCCCGATGCCTGGGCCGCCTTCGCTGAGCATCTGGCGCCGGAGGAACGCGGCGACCTGCTCGGCGCCTATCTCCGCCGGCTCTGCGACCCCGACCCGCTGGTCCATTTGCCGGCGGCGCGGGCCTGGAGCCAGTACGAAGGCAGTTGCTCGACCCTGCTGCCCAGCCCGGAGACGGTGGCGAGTTTCGCCCAGGACCGTACCGCGCTCGGCCTGGCCCGGATCGAGGCGCATTACTTCGCGCACGACCTGTTCCTGCCCAAGGTCGGGCTGCTCGGCCATATGGACCGCATCGCGCATATCCCGGCCGAGATCGTGCAGGGCCGCTACGACATGATCTGCCCGGCCGAGACCGCCTTCGAGCTGGCCGCCGCCTGGTCCCGCGCCCGGCTGACGGTGGTGCCGGACGCCGGCCATTCGGCGCTGGAGCCCGGCGTGCGGACGGCGCTGGTAAGTGCGGTGGAGCGCTTCCGCCGTCGGGGCTAGAGCAGTCATTCGTGCCTTGGCCGACGAATGAGGCTTGTGCTGCTGGTTGCAGGCGCCGACGGCAGCGTGGACACGACGTCGCCCAGGACCAGGCTGAGGGCGATGAGCAAGGGGCTTACGATATCGGTCAGCCTGCCGGCACATCTACAATGCGCTACCAGAACGTGTCGGTATCGAGACGGATTTCATGCTGCGACGAAGAATCATTCCTAATTGATTGATTTCCCAATAAGCGCGAGACCCTCCGCCACCGAGACGAATTCACCGCCG
>JAQGIA010000631.1 GCA_028291445.1 Belnapia sp. | reverse complement strand
TGCGGCTGGCGCCGCCGCCTCCCGGGGGCGCGCCCGCAGCCCCTGGAACTGGCCAAGGTGCTGGCCCTGGCACGGCCGCTGGCCCCGGCGCGGCCGCTGGCCGTCCCGCCAACCCGATGCAGGCCCGCATGACGGCGATGATGTTCCGCGCCGTGGATGCCGATCGCGATGGCCGGGTGACCCTGGCGGAAATCCGTCCGGCGGTGGAGATGCGCTTCCGCGGCCTCGACGCCAACGGCGACAATGGCGTCACCCTGGACGAGCTGCCGGCGCCGTCGCGCCACGGGGCGCATCGTGGCCCCGGCCCGCATGGTCGCGGCCATGGTGGCCTCGGGGGGGGTGGTCCCGCCGGCGGTCCCGAGGCACCGCCGCCGCCACGCTGACGCCGCGCCACCGCCCTCTGCTGCGTTGCCGACCTGAGCCCGCCCGCGCATCCCGCCATTCCGGCAGGATGCGCGGGATGGCGACGGGAGAGGGACGATGAGTCTTGCGATGGACGCGCTGCGCCGGGCGATCGGCGCGGCGGGGCCCGATTTCTGGCTACGGGACGCCCGGGCGCCTGCCGCCCTGCTGGCGGAGCCGCCGCCCGCGGCGCCGGATGCCGAGGGGCTGGTGCGGCTGGACCTGCGCGTCACCGCCGGCCGCATCGCCGCCATCGCCCCGCCGGGCACCGCGCCGGCCGGTCCCGAGGCTGGCCCAGATCTCGATGGCGGCCAGCTCTGGCCCGGCTTCGTCGATGGCCATACCCATCTCGACAAAGGCCAGATCTGGCCGCGCAGCGCCAATCCGCGCGGTGATTTCGCCGGAGCGCTGGAGGCCGCCGCCGCCGATCGCGCGGGCTGGACCGAGGCCGATATCGAGGCCCGCTTCGACTTCGCCCTGCGCGCCGCCCATGCCCATGGCACGGTCGCCATCCGTACCCACCTCGAAAGCTATGGCCCGCTGTCCTGGCGGGTCTTCCCCCGGCTGCGCGATGCCTGGGCCGGCCGCATCACTCTCCAGGCCAGCTCGATCCGGCCGCTGGAGGATTTCGCCGGCGGAACCGGGCAGGCGCTGGCCGATCTGGTCGCCGCGGAGGGCGGCGCGCTGGGCATGGTGGTGCAGCTTTCGGGCGGCGCCGACGCTCCGTTGCCGGCCGCACTGCAGCCGCAGCTCGACCGCTTCTTCACCCTGGCCGAGGAGCGCGGCCTGGACCTCGACCTGCATGTCGACGAGACCGGCGCGGCCGGCTCCCGCGCCCTCGGGGCGATCGCCATGACCGCGCTGCGCCGGGGCTTCCGCGGCCGCATCCAGGCCGGGCACTGCTGTTCCCTGGCGATGCAGCCGGAGGCGGTGGCGCGGGAGACCATCCGCCGTTGCGCCGAGGCGGGCATCGCCGTCGTCGTCCTGCCGATGTGCAACCTGTATTTGCAGGACCGCGCCGCCGGCCGCACCCCGCGCTGGCGCGGCGTGACCCTGGTGCATGAGCTGCGGGCCGCCGGCATTCCGGTCTCGGTCGCCTCGGACAATACCCGGGACCCGTTCTTCGCCTATGGCGACCTCGACATGGTGGAGGTCTACCGGGAGGCGACGCGCATCCTCCACCTCGATCATCCGGTGGCCGACTGGCCGCGGGCGGCGACGGCGACGCCGGCCGGCGTCATGCGCCTGGCCGATCGCGGCTGGCTGCGGCTGGGCGATGCGGCGGATCTGGTGCTGTTCCGGGCGCGCGGCTGGTCAGAATTCCTCGCCCGCCCACAGGCCGACCGCATCGTGCTGCGCGCCGGCCGGGTGCTCGATGCCGAGCCGCCCGACTGGCGCGAGTTGGATGCGGTGCTGGGCATGGCCTGAGGGCGGGACCTTGCCGGTAGGTGAGGCGGGTGGGACGCTGCCGCGGCAGCGGGGATGGTGTGCATGGGCTGGCGGGTGGGCGTGGATTCCGGCGGCACCTTCACCGATGTCTGCCTGTTCGAGGAGGCGACCGGCCGGATCGAGGTCTGGAAGCTGTCCTCCACCCCCGACGACCCCTCGCGCGCCATCGCCGAGGGACTGGCCGAGGGCATGGCTCGGCTCGGCCAACCGCTCTCTGACATCGCCTATGTCGGCCATGGCACCACCGTCGCCACCAATGCGCTGATCCAGCACCGTGGCGCGAAGACCGGGTTGATCGTGACCAGGGGCTTTCGCGACCTGCTCGAGATCGGCCGGCAGAAGCGGCCCGACCTGTACGACCTCCAGGTGGATAAGCCCGCCGTGCTGGTGGCGCGGGACCTGCGGCTGGAGGTGCCGGAGCGCGTCCGCCACGACGGCAGCATCGAGACGGCGCTCGACGAACGGGCGGTGCGCGAGGCCGCCCGCGCCCTGAAGGCGGCCGGCGTCGAGGCGGTGGCGATCTGCTTCCTCTACAGCTTCATCGCGCCGGAGCACGAGGCGACGGCGCGGCGCATCGTGGCGGAGGAACTGCCCGAGGCCTTCGTCACCGCCAGCCACGCCATCGCGCCCGAGTTCCGCGAATACGAGCGGCTCTCGACCGCGGTGGTGAATGCCACGCTCGGGCCGGTCATGCAGGGCTACATCCACCGCCTGGCGGGGCGGCTGGCGGCGCTCGGCATCACCGCCAGGCCGCACCTGACCCAGTCCAACGGCGGGGTCATCGGCTTCGAGGCGGCCGCCGCCATGCCGGTGCGGATGGTGCTCTCGGGACCCGCCACCGGGGTCATCGGCGCCCAGGCCATCGGCCGGCTGGCCGGTTTTCCCGACCTCATCACCTTCGACATGGGCGGCACCAGCTCCGATGTCGCGCTGCTGCCGGGGGGCGAGCCGCGGCTGGCCGGCGAGGCGGTGGTGCATGGCTATCCGATCAAGGCGCCGATGCTCGATATCCATGCGGTCGGCGCCGGTGGCGGCTCCATCGCCCAGGTCGATGCCGGCGGCCTGCTGAAGGTGGGCCCGCGCAGCGCCGGGGCGGCGCCTGGGCCGGTCTGCTACGGGCTGGGCAATACGGAGCCGACCGTCACCGACGCCAATATCGTGCTCGGCACGCTGCATCCGACGCATCTGCTGGGCGGCCGGCTGGCGGTGCGCCGGGAC
>JAQGIA010000619.1 GCA_028291445.1 Belnapia sp. | reverse complement strand
TCGGCCAGCACGGTGATATAGGCCTGCACCCGGCCATCGACCGCGGCGATGCGGGCCAGCAGCGCCTCCACGTAATCGATCGGGGAAAGCCGGCCGGCGGCGATGCGGCGGCCGGCTTCGGCGGCGGAAAGGAAGCAGGGGTCGTCGGTCATGGCTCAGTCTCCCGCCGCCGGCACCGGGCCGGGTGGCCGCCGCCGATGCACCAGACGGAATACCGGCGGGGTCAGCGCCGCCACCAGGAAAATGCGGGTGACCTGCATGGTGACCACCAACGCCACTTCCAGGCCCAGGGTCTTGGCGGTCAGGCTCATCTCGGCGATGCCGCCCGGCGCGGTGCCGAGCACCAGCGCGCCGAGCGGCTTGCCGGTCAGCAGCGCCAGCCCGATCCCGGCCAGGGCGCAGCCGGCCATCAGCAGCCAGACATGCAGCAGCGCGGCCGGGATGAAGCGGCGGGTCCGGGCCAGCATGGCGCGGTCGAAGCCGGCGCCGAGATTGCCGCCCAGCGCCACCTGGGCGGCGGCGGTCAGCCAGAGCGGCACCCCGGACAGGGTGATGCCGGACGCGGTGAGCGCGGCGCTGGCAGCCAGCGGCCCGAGCATCCAGCCGGCCCGCAGGCCGCAGCGCAGCAGGATCAGCGCCGCCACCAGGCCGATGGCGAATAGCGCGGCATAGCCGGGGATGGAAAAGGGCAGGCTCGCGGCAATCTGCGGGTGGTCGCCATGCAGCCCGGCCAGCGACAGCAGGTTGGGCACCAGCACCACCACCGAGACCACCCGCAGCAATTGGGCGACCGCGACCGGTGCGCCGGCGCCGCCATAGGCTTCCGACAGCATGGCCATGTCGGCGGCGCCGCCGGGGATGGAGGCGAACCAGGCGGTGGCCGGGTCCACCTGCCCGGTGCGGGCCAGCAGCGCGGCGAGGCCACCGCCGATGGCGATGGTGATCAGCGCCGCCGCCACCAGCAGGGGCATATTGGCCAGCAGCACCGCGGCGGTGGCGGGGGTGAAATAAAGGCCGAGCGCGCCGCCCACCACGATGAATCCGATGTTCCGCGCCGGCCTTGCTGCCTCGGCCGGGGCACCCGCCAGCCGCATTGCCGCGACGGCGAGCAGCGAGCCGATCAGCCAGGGCAGCGGCAGGTGCAGGGCAGCGAACAATGCCCCACCGAGGCCGCCCGCCACGGCACCGAGCAGCAGGCGGGCCCAGCGTCGGCGTCCTGGCCACTGCAGGTCGGACCAATGCAGGTCGGGCCACCGCAGATTGGGCCACCGCAGGTTGGGCAATCGAAAACTCATCCGCAGACCCGTACCATGCCGATCGACCTCATCACGCCGCCGCAAGCCGGTGAGGCCTGCGGCGGCGCGATTCAAGCAAGCAACATGCCGCGGATCAACCGGCCCGCAGCGGCAGCGCGATGAAGGCGCGGCCGCCGTCGCGTTCGATCTGCAGGGCGATCGCCGGGCGGTTGTCGCGGCGGGCGGCACTCACCGCATCCGCCACGTCGCCCGGCCGGGCGATGGCACGGTCGCCGGCCCGCAGGATGACGTCGCCGGGCTGCAGGCCCTGGGTGGCGGCGACGCTGTCCGGACGGACCTCGGCGACGATCACCCCCGGGCCGGCGCCGCCCGGGGTGCCGCGGCCGCGCGGGGCCAGGGCCAGGCCGAGGCTGGCATTGGCCATGGGCGCGCCGGCAGCAGGACCGCCCTTGGCCTCCCGGGTGTCGGGGGTATCGCCCAGGGTCACATGCTGTTCCACCTTATGGCCGTCGCGCAGCACGGCGACGGTCACCGGCACGCCGGGCTTCACCGCGCCCACCGCCTCGGCCAAGTCGCGCGGCATGGCGATGGCTTGGCCGTTGAAGCCGACCACGATATCGCCGGGCTGCAAGCCGGCCCGGGCCGCCGGCCCCTCCGGTTCGACCGAGCCGATCAACGCGCCCTTGCTGTCGGCGACGCCGAGGGCGCTGGCGAGCGTCGGGTCGATCTGCTGCATCGAGACGCCGAGCCAGCCGCGCTCGACCCGGCCGCTGTCCTTCAGCTGGGTGATGACCGATTGCGCCAGCGAGGAGGGCACCGCGAAGCCGATGCCGATATTGCCGCCCGAGGGGGAGAAGATCGCGGCATTGACGCCGACCACCTCGCCCGCCGCGTTGAACAGCGGGCCGCCCGAGTTGCCCGGGTTGATCGAGGCATCGGTCTGGATGAAGTCGTCATAGGCGCCGGCGCCGATCTGCCGGCCGCGGGCCGAGACGATGCCCGCCGTGGCGGTGCCGCCCAGGCCGAAGGGATTGCCCATGGCCAGCACCCATTCGCCGACCCGCAGCGTGTCGCTGCTGCCGAAGGCGACGGTCGGCAGGGGGGCGCCGGCCTCGATCTTCAGCAGGGCGAGGTCGGTCTTCGGATCGGTGCCGACGACGCGGCCGGGGAATTGCCGGCCATCGGCCAGCTCGACCTTCACCGCATCGGCTTCGCCGACGACGTGGTTGATGGTCACCACGAAGCCGGCACCGTCGATGATGAAGCCGCTGCCCTGGCCCATGGTGCGGCGCTCACCGCCTTGGCCGCCACCTTGGCCCCCGCCGCCCTGGCCCGGCCCCTGGCGCTGCTGGAAGAAGCGCTCGAAGGGGGTGCCGC
>JAQGIA010000615.1 GCA_028291445.1 Belnapia sp. | reverse complement strand
ACACCACCGCGCCGCAGGCGGCGCCCGGGCTGGCCGGCAGGCCCTTGCCGAGCAGCTTCCGGGGCGCCTTGGGGTCCAAGGTGGGGTGCAGCAACTGGTCCAGGGCCGAGGGGTTCACCCGCTTGATCGCCTCGGTCTGGTCGATCAGCCCTTCGCGCGCCATGTCGACCGCAATCTTGAGGCTGGCGGCAGCGGTGCGCTTTCCGTTGCGGGTCTGCAGCATGTACAGCTTGTTCTGCTGCACCGTGAACTCGATGTCCTGCATGTCCGCGTAGTGGCCCTCGAGCTTGGCGCGGACCGCGACCAGCTCCTGGTAGGCCTTGGGCATGGCGACTTCCATGCTGCGCTCATGCGGCTTGGCCTTGAGCTGGGCCATCGGCTGCGGCGTGCGGATTCCGGCCACCACATCCTCGCCCTGGGCGTTGATCAGGTATTCGCCGTAAAAGATGTTCTCGCCCGTGCTCGGGTCGCGGGTGAAGCAGACGCCGGTCGCGCAATCCTGGCCCATGTTGCCGAAGACCATCGCCTGGACGTTCACCGCGGTGCCCCAGCTCGCCGGGATGTCGTGCAGGCGGCGGTAGGTATTGGCCCGGGCATTCATCCAGGAGCCGAAGACCGCGCCGATCGCCGCCCAGAGCTGCTCCGTGGGGTCCTGCGGGAAGGGCTTGCCGATGACGCCGGCGACCATGTCCTTGTAGCCGGTCACCACCGTCTGCCAGTCCTCGGCGGTGAGGTCGGTATCCTCCTGCACGTCGCGGTCGAGCTTCACGTGCTCGATGATTTCCTCGAAGCGGTGGTGGTCGACGCCGAGCACGACGCTGCCGAACATCTGGATGAAGCGGCGATAGCTGTCCCAGGCGAAGCGCGGATCGCCGGAGGCGGCGGCCAGGCCGTCCACCGTCTCGTCGTTCAGCCCGAGGTTCAGCACGGTGTCCATCATCCCCGGCATGGAGACGCGGGCGCCGGACCGTACCGAGACCAGCAGCGGGCGCTTGGGGTCGCCGAAGCGCATGCCGACGGCATTCTCGACCAGCGTGAGCGCGGCGACGACCTGATCCTTCAGCTCCTGCGGATACTGCTTCCCATTGTCGTAATAGGCGGTGCAGACCTCGGTGGTGATGGTGAAGCCGGGGGGTACCGGCAGGCCGATGCTGGCCATCTCGGCCAGGTTGGCACCCTTGCCGCCCAGCAGGTTGCGCATTTCGGCCTTGCCTTCGTTATGGCCGGCACCGAAGCTATAGACCCATTTGGTCATGGGTGAGTTCCTTCTCGCAGAATGCTGGGCTGCCGAGCTTGATCACCGGCCATAACCACCGGTTGCATCATGCAGCGTCCGTACCGACAGTGTGCCATGCCGGGGGCTGTTCAACCTTCGATTTTCGCGAAATCCGCCACGGCATCCATGGCGGCGGATAGCCGATGCAGCAAACGCAGGCGGTTCAGCCGAAGTTGCGGCTCCGGGTCGTTCACGACCACGGCGTCGAAAAAGGCATCGAGCGGGGCGCGCAGCGCGGCCAGCGCCGCCATGGCCGGCAGGAAATCCTCCGCCGCCAGGCTGGCGGCAACCGTGGCGGCGCTGGCCTCGACCGCCTCGGCCAGCGCCCGCTCGGCCGGCAGCACCAGCAGCGCGGGGTCCGGCGCGCCGTCGTGCGGGCCGTCCTTGCGGGCTTCTATGCGCAGGATATTGGCGGCGCGCTTATAGGCCGCCAGCAGGTTGGCCCCATCCGGCGTGGCCAGCATGGTCTCCAGCGCCGCGCTGCGGGCCAGCAGCCGGGTCAGGTCGTCATCCGGCGTGGCGCCGAAGATGGCGGCGACCAGATCGTGCCGGGCACCCTCGGCGCGGAGTTGGACGCGGAGGCGGTCGGTGAGGAAGTCGAGCACCCCGGCGGCGAAGGCCGCCACCATCGGCGGATGATCGGAATTGGCGGGGGGCTGCCAGCCGCCGTTCAGCTTCTCGGCGGCGACGGTCATGCCGAATTCGGGGCTGGCGGTGGCCCCGGTCGCTTGGGCGAAGCCGAAGAAGGCCTCGCCGATCAGCCCGGCCAGGCCGAGCCGCAGCCCGCCCTCCCGCACCATCCGGATGATGCCCAGCGCCGCCCGGCGCAGCGCATAGGGGTCGCCCGAGCCGGTCGGCTTCTCCCCCACCGCGAAGAACCCCACCAATTGGTCGAGCTTGTCCGCCAGCGCGACGGCCACCGAGACCGGCTCGCCCGGCACCGCATCCCCCGGCCCCATTGGCCGGTAATGCGCGCCGATCGCCTCCGCCACGCGCGGGTCCTCGCCATCGGCGCTGGCGTAGTAGCGGCCCATCACCCCCTGGACCTCGGGGAATTCGCCGACCATGCCGCTGGCGAGGTCGGCCTTGGCCAGCAGCCCGGCCCGGGCGGCCAGCTTGATATTGGCGCCGACCTGCGGGGCGATCAGCGCCGCCAGCCGTTCCAGCCGGCGTACCCGCTCGCCCTGGGTGCCGAGCCTCGCATGGAAGACCACGTTGTCCAGCTTCGGCAGGAAGCTTTCCAGGGTCTGCTTGCGGTCCTGGTCCCAGAAGAAGCGGGCATCCGCCAGCCGCGCCCGCAGCACCCGCTCGTTGCCGGCGACGATCGCCGCGCCGCCGTCGCCGGGGATGATATTGGCCACCAGGGCGAAGCGTGGCGCGGCCTGCCCATCGGGCGTCCGCAGCGCGAAATACCGCTGGTTGACCCGCATGGTGGTGCGCATCACCTCGGGCGGCAGATCCATGAAGCCGGGGTCGATCCGCCCCAGCAGCGGCACCGGCCATTCGACCAGCCCGGCCACCTCGGCCAGCAGCCCGCGGTCCGGCACCACCTCCAGCCCCTCGGCCGCGGCCAGGGCGGCGATCCCGGTCTCGATCAAGCGTTCCCGCTCGGCGGCATCGACGATGACGAAGCGCTCGCGCAGCCCGGCCTCGTAGCCGGCGAAGTTCCGCACCGCGAAGGGCGCGGTCCCGGCCAGGATGCGGTGGCCCTCGGTGAGGTCGGCGGCGGCCAGGCCGTGGACCTGGTCCTCGCCATGGGCCAAGTCCTTGCCGTGGGCCAGGTCCTTGCCGTGGGCCAGGTCCTTGCCATGGGCCAGGGCGAAGCGGACCGGCACGCCGTCGAACACGCAGAGGATGCGCTGCAAGGGCCGCACCCAGGCGAAGTCGCTGCTGCCCCAGCGCATGGATTTCGGCCAGGGGAAGCCGCGCAGCACGGCGGGCACGGCACGGGCGAGCAATTCCTCGGCCAGGGTCACCTCGGCCGGTTTGGCGAGGACCCAGAACTGGCCCTCCTGCGTCAACTGGTCCTGGGTCGCGCCGTGCTTCCGCAGGAAGCCGTCGAGCGCCTGCTGCGGCGCGCCGATGCGCGTGCCGCGCTCCTCCTTGCCCGGCGTCTCGGCCCGCACCGCCATCTCACCCACCAGGGCGATGCGGCGGGGGCCGGAGAGCGGGCGGGGGGCCTCGGGCATCAGGGCGCCCAGCTCGGCGTGCAGCAGCCGGGCGAAATCCTCCGCCGCTCGCGCCTGCATGCGGGCCGGAATTTCCTCGGAGAAGAGCTCGATCAATAATTCGGGCATGGCTTACAGCGCGGCCTTCACATCGGTCTGGGCGAAGTCGTTGCCCTTGAACAAAAGCGGCTCGCCGCGCGACTGCGCCAGCGCATAGGCGAAGCAATCGCCGAGGTTGAGCCCGGCGGGGTGGCGGCCCTTGCCGTAGCGGCGCCAGCCGGCAGCCGCCAGGGCGGCGTGCTCGGCGGTGAAATCCGCCACCTCGGTCCGGGCCCGCGACAGCAGGGCTTCCATATCCTCGCGCAGCGGCGCGCCGCCACGGCCCTCGGCGAGGATGCCGGCCTCCACCAGTGTCGCCGCCGAGATCGCCCGCC
>JAQGIA010000601.1 GCA_028291445.1 Belnapia sp. | reverse complement strand
GGTCCATCGCCAGCAGCCGGCCGAGCAGGTTCTGCGACAGCGGGCCGCGCTTCCACAGCACGTGCAGCGCGGCGAATTGCATGGAGGTCGGCCCATCCTCGCCCATGATGCCCTGGAACAGGGCCAGATGCCGCTGATAGGCGCGGCGCAGCAGGTGGCCGACCTGCTCCTCCAGCACATAATCCCCGGGCTCCTGTTCCATCAGTGCCTCCGCCGCCGTTTTCGTTTCTAGGCTTACGAACCGTCGGAGGCTAGAGTCGGGGGGCAGGCGAGGGGGAGCAGGCGATGGCGATGGAAGCGGTATCCGGCCCGGCGAAGGGTCGCACCCTGGTGCGCAACATCGGCCTGCTGCTTTCGGGCGACCTCGCCGCGCCCATCCTCGAGGCCGATGCCATCCTCATCGAGGATGGCCGGATCATCGCCACCGGCCGTGCCGCCGAGCTTGCCGGCCGTGGCCCGGTGCATGCCACCATCGACGCGCATGGCTGCGCCGTCGCCCCCGGCCTGGTCGATAGCCACGTCCACCCGGTCTTCGGCGACTGGACCCCGCGGCAGAACCAGATGGGCTGGGTCGAGAGCAGCCTGCATGGCGGCATCACCACCATGATCTCGGCCGGCGAGGTCCATCTGCCGGGCCGCCCGAAGGACATCATCGGCCTGAAGGCGCTGGCGATCACCGCCCAGCGCGCCTTCTCCAATGCCCGCCCCTCCGGGGTGAAGGTGCTGGCCGGGGCACCCGTGCTGGAACTCGGCATGGTCGAAAGCGACTTCGCCGAGCTGGCGGCGGCCGGCGTCACGCTGCTCGGCGAGGTCGGGCTCGGCTCGGTGAAGACCGGCTACGAGGCGCAGAAGATGGTCGCCTGGGCCCGCAAATACGGCATCCAATCCACCATCCATACCGGCGGCCCCTCCATCCCCGGCAGCGGGCTGATCGACAAGGACACCGTGCTGGAGGCCGATGCCGATATCATCGGCCATATCAACGGCGGCCATACCAGCCTGCCCGAGGCGCATGTCTGCGAGTTGTGCGAACGCAGCTCGCGCGCCATCGAGCTGGTCCACAACGGCAATGAGCGCGTCGCCATCGCCGCCGTCCAGGCGGCGCGGGACCTTGGCCAGCTTCACCGCGTCATCCTCGGCACCGATAGCCCGGCCGGCTCCGGCGTGCAGCCGCTCGGCATCCTGCGGATGATCTCGCTATTGTCCTCGCTCGGCGGCATCCCCGCCGCCCAGGCCATCGCCATGGCGACCGGCAATACCGCCCGCATCCGCAACCTCGATGCGGGGCTGATCGAGCCGGGCCGCGCCGCCGACCTGGTCTTCCTCGACCGCGCCCAGCACACCGCCGGCCGCGACCTGCTGCACAGCATCGAATTGGGCGATATCCCCGGCATCGGCGCGGTGATGATCGACGGCACCATCCGCTGCGGCCGCAGCCGCAATACCCCGCCGGCCGAACGCATCCCCGAAGTGTTGGCGCATTGAGCGAGGCCAGCCCCTGGTGGGGCCGCGGCATCCGCAACGGCATCATCCTCGGCGTGCTGGTGCTGGCCGCGGTCATCGCCCTCAATGCCGGCGAGCTGCCGGGGCTGGGGGCGATCCTCGCCGACCTGCCGGCCGCCGTCGCCATCTCGGCCGCCGTCCATATCCCGCAGATCCTGCTGACCGCGGCCGCCTGGCGGGCATTGCTGCCGCCGGCCGAGCGTCCGCCCTTCCGCGTCATGGCCATGCTCCGCTGGTTCCGCGAATCGGCCAATGCGCTGCTGCCGGCCGGCGCCCTGGTCGGCCAGGCCGCCGCCGCCCGGCTGCTGGCCCAAGGGGGTAGACCCGGCGGCGTGCCCGGCGGCATGGCCGGGGCGACGGCGACGGTGGATCTGACGCTCGAAGCCGTCTCCCAGCTGTTCTTCACCCTGGCCGGCGTCGCCTTGCTGCTCGGCATCGGCCAGGGTCCCGGCCTGCTCGGCTTCGCCGCCGCCGGCTTCGCCACCGCGCTCGCTGGTGCCGTCGCCATGGTGCTGGTCCAGCGCCGGCTGCCGCTGGCGCTGCTGGAGCGTGGCCTGGCCCGGCTGGCCCGGCGCTGGCCGGCGATCGACCCCGGCTGGGTCCGCGGCTTGCAGGCCTCCATCTTGGAATTGCATGCCGATTGGCCCCGGCTGGCGCTCGCGACCCTGTGGCACACCGCCTCCTGGCTGCTCGGCGCGCTGGAGATCGCCGCCGTGCTGGCGCTGCTCGGCCATCCCGTCTCGCTGGCCGATGCGCTGGTGATCGAAAGCCTCGCCCAGGCCCTGCGCAACGTTGGATTCATGCTGCCGGGGGCGCTGGCGGTGCAGGAAGGCGCCATCATCGGCGCCGCCGCCCTGGTCGGGGTGCCGCCCGCCGCGGCGCTGGCGGTGGCGCTGGTCCGCCGCACCCGCGAGGTGTGTCTCAGCCTGCCCGGCCTTATCGCTTGGCAGCGGGCCGAAACCAGGGCTATGCGCTAGGGAAACCCACCTCGTTTACCCACATGAGGGCTTACCCAGGCCGGCGCTTGTCTGCATGGGTCCCGAACCACCGCACTGGCCCCGTGGAATGCCGCGCCGCCGGGCCGCAAGGGGATAGTTGATGGCCAGCAAGGCTTCCGATGCGACCACGGCCGATATGGTACCCCTCCTCATGGACACGGCTTCCGGCCCGGCCAAGCCGCGCGACCCCAAGACCGCCGGGGTAATGGATCTGCTGCGGCTGATCCCCCAGGGCGGCCCGGCGATCTGCAATTTCTCCGTCACCAACATGTGCAACGCGACCTGCGACTTCTGCAATTTCGCCCATAACAAGGGCTTCGTGAAGCATCGCAGCTGGCTCGACGCCGACCTCTTCCCCAAAGCGCTGGCCCGGATGCGGGAGCAGGGCAACGTCCGCTTCGCCACCTTCATGGGCGGCGAGCCGCTGCTGCACCCCCGCATCATCGAGATGGTGCGCGAGGCGACCGCCCAGGGCGTCCAGCCCACCATGGTCACCAACGGTTGGCTGCTGCCGCCCAAGGTGGACGCCATCGCCGCCAGCGGCATCACCACCATCTTCGTCTCGATCGACAGCGAGCATGCCCACCTGCATGAGGAGAACCGCGGCCTGAAGGGCGTCTGCGCCCGCA
>JAQGIA010000600.1 GCA_028291445.1 Belnapia sp. | reverse complement strand
CGAAGCCACGCGATGGTCAGGCGGTTTGTTTTCTGTGGCACTTTCCCTGGGGTTTGACCCCCGCCGGCCGTTGACCGGCATCGTATTTCCGTGGAGCCCGGACTTTCCTCCAACGGCGCCTTACAGCACCGCCAGCGGCCGTCCAGCCACCTGACGCGCCGGGTTCTTGCGCGCCGCAGCCGCCCGCGTCAATCGCTGCCGGTGAGCGCCGCTACCGCGGCCAGCGCGGCCAGGGTGCCGGCATCCGCCTGGCCATCCACCTGGGCCGGCCGCCAGCGCCGCTGGAAGGCCGTCAGCAGCAGCGGCAGGGGCAGGTCCTGGCGATACCCGATGGCGGCCAGCAGGCCGGGCGCCGCGGCCGGATCCGGTGCCGCCGGCAGGGCAGCGGGCCACAGGCCGACACCATTGGCCGCCAGCCCTTCCCAATCGAACAACTCGCCCGGGTCCTGCTTGCGGTCCGGCGCGATGTCGCTGTGCGCCACCACGTCCCGCGCGGCGACCGGGTGGCGGCCGAGGATGGCCAGGCACAGGTCGCAGACCGCGGCCATCTGCAAGGCGGGGAAGGGCCGGTAGCCCCATTCATGTCCCGGATTGACGATCTCGATGCCGATGCTGGTGTCGTTCAGCCCGGCGCGGCCACGCCAATGCGAGACGCCGGCATGCCAGGCGCGGCGATCCTCCGGCACCAGCCGGAACACCGCGCCATCCTCCTCGACCAGGTAATGGGAGGAGACCTTCGCCCCCGGGTCGCGCAGCCGGGCCAGCGCGGCGGCGCCGGTCTGCATCCCGGTGTAGTGCAGCACCAGCGTGTCCACCGGCTGGCCTGCAGGGCGTGCGTCCTGGTTGGGACTCGGCGTCTCGTGGATTCGCATGGCGCTACAGCTTGCGGTCCCGCTTCACCCGGTCCCAGGCGGCGTTGATCTCGGCCACCTTGTCGGTCGCCCGCTTGACGAATTCCTGCGGAACGCCGCGCGAGGCAAGGCTGTCCGGATGGTTCTCCCGCATCAGCTTGCGCCAGGCCTGGCGCACCGCCTCGTCCGAGGCGTCCTTGGGCACGCCGAGGATGCTGTAGGGGTCCGGCCCGCTCTGGGCCGCCGCGGTCTGCCCGGCGCGCGGGTTGAAGCCGTCCCGCGCCCTTTCCCAGCCGGTCGAGTCGAGACCGAAGCCGCGCTGGACGCCCTGCAGGAAGCTTACCTCCGAGCGGGTCAACGGGCCATCCGCGCGGGCGATCTGGAACAGCGCCGCCAGCACGTCCTCCAGCATGCCCTTGTTGTCCTGGAAGGCCTCGCCGAGCTTCTCGGCGAAGGGCTCGGCCGGATCGTTGCTGTCGCGTGCCTGGTCGAACAGCGAGGCCACCTCGCGCATGTTCTCGGGCGGGATGCGGAACAGCCGCTTGAAGGTGTCGATCTCCGCCCGTTTCACCGGCCCGTCGCATTTCGCCAGCTTGGCGGCGAGCACCACCACGGTGATGGCGAATAATTGCTCCCGGGTGCCGAGCAGCGCCGCCGCATCGGCGGCCTGCTTGACCGCCGAGCGGCCGAACAGCGCCCCGAAGGGGTTGCCGCCCGGCCCCGGCCGGCCGCCGGTGCCCTGGTCCGCCGCATGGCCGAGCGCCGCCCCGACCACGGCGCCGAGCGGCCCGCCGGTCATGAAGCCCGTTACCCCGCCGATGATCTTGCCCCAAAGGGTCAAGCGCCTGATCCCATGCTGTGCCGGCCCTCGCAGTCCGGGCCGATGCTGTCCAAGCCCAGCCTTACCACGCCGCGCCCATGGGGAAGAGGGCCCTCATGCCCCGCTGCCGCGTTTGCCCCCCCTGGCGCGTTCCCCCCTGGCGCGTTTGCCCCGCTGCTGCGTTGCCTGCTGGCGCGTTTCGGCGTGTCCAGCCGGGCCGGCATTGCGCTAGCCTCGCCGCCAAAGGGAGAGGAAACCACGATGACCCTCACGCTCCGTCCGCTGCACCCGATCTTCGCCGCCGAGGCCAGCGGCCTCGACCTCGCCCGGCCCCTGGCGCCGGAGCAGGTGGCTGCGGTGAACGCCGCCATGGACCTCAATGCCGTCCTGGTCTTCCGCGGCCAGCCGATGACCCAGGAGCAGCAGGTGGCCATGGCCCGGCAGTTCGGCCCGCTCAACCCCGGCCTGAAGCGGATCGGCCGCCAGCAGGAGCGGCTGAAGGAAGCGGCGCTGATCGACATCTCCAACCTCGATGCCGCCGGCCAGCCGCTGCCGCGCGACAGCAAGAAGATCGTCAGCGGCCTTGCCAACCAGCTCTGGCATTCGGACAGCAGCTTCCAGGCGCCGGCCGTATCCTATTCCATGCTCTCGGCCGTGGTGCTGCCGAGCTGGGGCGGGGAGACCGAATTCGTCGACCTGCGCGCCGCCTGGGATGCCCTGCCCGAGCGCCTGCAACGCCAGGTGGAGGGGCTGGAGGCGGAGCATTTCGCGCTGCATTCCCGCATGACCCTGCTGGGGGACACCGATTATACGCCGGACCAGCTTGCCGCCCTGCCGGCCGTGGTCTGGCCGCTGGTCCGCACCCATCCCGGCTCCGGTCGCAAGCTGCTGTTCTGCGGCATCCATGCGCGGCGCATCCTCAGCATGGGCACGGCGGAGGGGAAGATGCTGCTGCTCGACCTGCTGGAGCATGCGACCCAGCCGCAGTTCCGCTACCGCCATGAATGGCAGGTCGGCGACCTGGTGATGTGGGACAACCGCGCCACCCTGCACCGTGGGCGGCGCTACGACCTGGCCGAGCCGCGCGAGCTGCGGCGGACCACCTGCGACCAGGTGCCGGCGGAACAGGCGCGGCACGCGGCCTGAGCAACTGCGGCCTGACCGACTACAGCGTCGCCGCCGCCCGCGCCGCTTGCTCGTAGAAGCCCGAGAGCGCCCTGAGCAGCGCCGCCACCTCCGACAGCGCCGCCGGCGGCGGCCCGTTGCCGCCCACCGCCCGGGCCAGCAGGCTTTCCCGCACGGCGGCGTAGCGGGCACACAACGCTTCGCCGGCCGGGGTCATCGCCACCAGCTTCTCCTTGCCCGCCCGGCTGGTCGCCACCAGCCCGGCCGCTTCCAGCTTGCGGATGGCATAGGTGGCGATATGCGTATCCTCGATCGCCAGGGCCAGCAGGATCTCCGCCTGCCGCTTCGGCCGGCCGCGGTGATGCACCGTGTGCAGGATCAGCACCTCGGTCGGCGACAGGCCCGGTGCGCCGGCGGCGGCGGCGCAAAGCACCATCCAGCGCTGGAAGGCATGGCCCGCGACGATCATGCCGTATTCGACCTCGGAGAGTGCCGGCGAGGCGCCGGCGGCGAGATGGGCGGAGGAGACGACGGGGCTGGCCATGCGTGAACGTTGACAAAATACCGATAAATCGTCAACGACAGCGTTATGAGGGGCGGACTTGCGCCTTGGCCCCTGGCTTGTCATCACGGTGGCGGAGGGTCGGATGGTGGACGCGGGCTGGCAATTCTGGATCGATCGCGGCGGCACCTTCACCGATATCGTGGCGCGCGACCCGGCCGGGCGGCTCTCCACCGCCAAGCTGCTGTCCGAGGACCCGGGCCGCTACCAGGATGCCGCCGTCGCCGGCATCCGCCGCATCCTCGGCGTGGCGCCGGGCGCGGCGATCCGCCCGGGGACCATCGATGCGGTGAAGATGGGCACCACCGTCGCCACCAACGCGCTGCTGGAGCGCAAGGGCGAGCGGGTGCTGCTGCTGGTGAACCGCGGCTTCGCCGACATGCTGCGCATCGGCAACCAGGCGCGGCCGCGGCTGTTCGACCTCGACGTGCGGCTGCCCGACCTGCTGCATGAGCGCGTCGCCGAAATCGGCGGCCGTGTCGCCGTCTCGGGCGAGGTGCTGGAGCCGCTGGACGAGACCGCCGCCCGCGCCGCGCTGGAAGCCGGCTTTGCCGCCGGCATCCGCGCCGTCGCCATCGTCCTGATGCACGCCTGGGCGCATCCCGAGCACGAGATCCGTCTCGGCGCCATCGCCCGGGAGGTCGGCTTCCTGCAGGTCTCGCTCAGCCACCAGGCTTCGCCGCTGCCGCGCATCGTGCCGCGCGGCGATACCACCGTGGTGGATGCCTATCTCTCGCCGATCCTGCGGCGCTACGTGGAGCAGGTTTCCGCCGAGCTGCCGGGCGTGCGGCTGTATTTCATGCAATCGAATGGCGGGCTGGCCGAGGCCGGATCGTTTCAGGGCAAGGATGCCATCCTCTCCGGCCCCGCCGGCGGGATCGTCGGTGCGGCGCGGACCGCGGGGATGGCCGGCTTCGAGAAGATCATCGGCTTCGACATGGGCGGCACCAGCACCGATGTCGCGCTCTATGCCGGCGAATTCGAGCGGGCCTTCGAGACGCTGGTCGCCGGCGTACGGATGCGCGCGCCGATGATGGCGATCAACACGGTGGCGGCCGGCGGCGGCTCCATCCTGCAATTCGATGGCGCCCGCTACCGGGTCGGGCCGGAAAGCGCCGGCGCGGTGCCCGGTCCGGCCTGTTACCGCCGCGGTGGGCCGCTGACCGTGACCGATGCCAATGTCATGGTCGGCAAGATCCAGCCGCACCATTTTCCGAGCCTGTTCGGCCCGGATGGCGACCAGCCACTGGATGCCGG
>JAQGIA010000398.1 GCA_028291445.1 Belnapia sp. | reverse complement strand
CCGCCGGCCGGCGCGGCTGGGGCGGCGCGGTGCCTCGGGTCGGCGCCGCGGCGGTCGGGTGCTTCGCCGTCCTGCTGCTGGTATCGCCGCTGCTGCGGTGAGGCCGCGGCCTTTCAGAAATCCCCCGCCTCCATCGCCCGGCGGATCCGCACCGGCTCGCTCGCCGCGTCGATCGCCACATCCGCCCAGCCTACCGTCGCCCCGCGCTTGACCGGCCGGGTCAGCCGCACCCCATGCGCCAGGCCGATCGGCAGCGCCCCCAGGGCCAGCGACCGCGCCGCCGGGATGCACTTGCCCCAGACCATGGCGCCGCCCTCGCCGTCCAGCACCTCGCCCACCCCCAGGTCGCGCTTGGCGGTCGAGGCCACGTCGCCGCGCCAGGCCTCCGGCGCCCCGGTCGGCTCGCCGCGCAGCGCCGCGCTGGCGACCGAGACGCCCAACTCCAGCCCGATCAGGTGGTAGGGCCGCCACAGCGCGGCATACCGGCCGGAGGGATCGGTATGCACGCCGTATTCGGCGAAGCAGCGGCGGATATAATCGGTTTCGCCCTCGAACACCGCATAGACGCCCCAGCGCAGGTCGCCCATCACCTGCCGGCCGTCGCGCTCCAGCGAGGAGATCACCTCCACCACGCCCCCGGCGCCCGCGAAGACCTGCGGCAGGTCATGCGTGGCGCAGGGCGGGAACAGCAGCCCGTCCTCCGGCGGGGCGAGGCCGGTCGCATTGGCGATGGCCGCCATCTCGATCCCCGATTTGGTGCCGTCGAGGAAGCTGTTGAACATCTGCGGATTCATGCCGCCGAGCTGCGCCTGCTCCTCGGTCAGCCCGTAATGGCCCCAGACCGTGGCCGGCGTGCTCTCGTGGAAGACCGGCAGGTATTTGGTGCCCTTGCCGGCGGCGGTGATCGGCAGGCCCATGGCGCGGATGGTATCGACCAGCTCGCAGACCAGCGCCGGCTGATCGCCGTAGGCCAGCGAATAGACCACCCCCGCCGCCCGGGCCCGCGCCGCCAGCAGCGGACCGGCCAGCACATCCGCCTCGACATTCACCATAACGATATGCTTGCCGGCCTCGATGGCGGCCAGCGCATGGCGGATGCCGGCCGCCGGATGGCCGGTGCATTCGATGATCACCTCGATCCTGGGCTCGGCCAGCAGCGCCCCGGCATCCTCGGTGAGGTGGGTGCCGCCGCCGGCCAGCGCCGCATCCAGCGAGGGGCTGGCGTATTGCGCTTCCGGCCAGCCGACCCGGGCCAGCGCCGCGCGGGCCCGGGACACCGAAAGGTCGGCGATGCCGGCCACCTGGATCCCCGGCGTGCGCGCCGCCATGGCGAGGAACATCGAGCCGAATTTCCCGGCCCCGATCACCCCGACGGTGACCGGCCGTCCCTCCGCGGCGCGGCGTTGCAGCATCCGGTGCAGGTTCATGGCGCCCTCCCAGGCGGTAGGTTTGCCCGGATGCTATCGGCTTGACGCCACCCGCGCCACGGCCGAAGCCTGACGGCGAAACGGGGCAGGGGAGGGCGCCATGCGCGTCGGGGTGATCGGGCTGGGCAGCATGGGCATGGGCGCCGCGCAGACCCTGTTGAAGGCCGCGGGCATGGTGGTCGCCGGCGTCGATCCGCGTGAAGGCGCCCGGGCCGAATTCGCTGCCGCCGGCGGCATCGCCGTGGCGCGTGCAGCGGAACTGCCCGCCGGCACCGAGGCGGTGCTGGTGCTGGTGGTCAATGCCCAGCAGGCCGCTGCCGCGCTGTTCGGTGCCGAGGGCGCCGCTTCGCGCCTGGCCCCCGGCGCGGTCATCGTGGTGTCCTCGACCATGGCGCCGGAGGATGCCCGGCGGCTGGCGGCGACCGCCGAGGCGCAGGGGTTCCTCTACGTGGATGCGCCGGTCTCGGGCGGCGCGGTCGGCGCCCGGGCCGGGACGATGACGGTGATGGGCTCGGGCTCCGCCGCCGCCATGGCGAAGGCGGCGCCGCTGCTCGACGCCATCGCCAAGAAGGTCTGGAACCTGGGCGAGGCGCCGGGTCTCGGCAGCACCATGAAGGTGGTGCACCAGCTATTGGCCGGGGTGCATATCGCCGTCGCGGCGGAGGCCATGGCGCTCGGCATCAAGGCCGGGGTCGATGCCCGGACGCTGTTCGAGATCGTCACCGGTGCCGCCGGCAATTCCTGGATGTTCGAGAACCGCATGCCGCATGTGCTGGACGGCGACGAAACGCCGCGCTCCGCGGTCGATATCTTCGTCAAGGATCTTGGCCTGGTCGGCGACCTCGCCCGCAGCGTGGCCTTCCCGGCGCCGCTGGCGGCGCAGGCCCACCAACTGTTCGTCTCGGCCAAGGCGCAGGGGCATGGCGGCAAGGATGACGCTTTCGTGATCCGCGCCTATCAGGCGTTGAGCGGCATAGCTCTACCCAAGGACGGTTGAAAAATCCGCCTCCACAGCGGGTTGAGGCACCCACGAGACGCTGCCGAGAACAGGAACAAGGGATGAACATTAACCCTTGATTCGTGTTTCGTTCTTTGTTCTCCTTCGGCCCATGCCGAAGCACCCAGCCCCCCTCGATCCGGACCACATTCCGCCGCCACCGGCGGGACCATGCCGGCCCCGCCCCCGGAAAGCCCCGCCCGGGCTGCGGATCACGGTCATCGGACTGGGGCCGCTGCAGGAAGCCTGCCTCGCCGGCATGCTGGCGCTGGCGCTGTCCTGGACCACCGCCGAACTGCTGTTCCGCCTCGCGGAACACCCTGTGGCAGAGGCCGTTGCCGAGGCCGGGGTGATCGTCTCGGCCGCCGTGCAACCATGAGTTCAACACGGGGACGCGATTAGGCGAGGGGAGGGGTTTCGGTCATCACGCCGCAGCGTGTGTCCCGTACGGCACGCGCTCCCAATGACAACTTGAGGTTTTATCTGTGGAATTGAATGTCCTGCTTCGCGGCCAGTCCAATGCCCAGCTCATGGGCGAATACAACGGCGGCGCCCAGGAAATGACTGCCAAGGTCGAGGCGCTGCTGGGCTTCGACGGCATCGTCGACAAGGTCAGGCTGCAATATTCATCGGCCGGCGATACCGGCAAGACCGTATTCAGCGGCACGTCGTTCCTGACCGAATGGCTGAAGCCCGATAGCGCCAGCCCCGCAGGCTGGGACGTCTCGAAGCAGGAGCAGAGCCTGCTGAACTTCGTCGACGCCCTGCCGGATGCGCGCAAGGCCGATCCCACCGCGGTGGTCTGGCTGCACAGCGAATACGACAGCCGCGACGGCAGCCTCATGCCCGAGGAATTCGCCAGCGCCCTGCGCTTCGACGCGACCCTGCTGCGCGAGGCCTATGGCAAGACCGCCGCCGACCTGCCCTATCTGTTCGTCAGCGCCATCCCCTATGGCCAGGGCACCGACCAGGGCCACCAGGCGATCCGCAGCGCGATGGAAAGCCTCGTCGCCGACCCGGCCTTCAATGCCCGGATCGCTGCCCGCGCCCTCGATACCGACATGAATTTTCAGGACGTCACCGGCGATGGCCGGGTCGACTTCGGCGGGCCGCATCAATCGGATGCCGACGGCCAGCAGACCGCCGAGCGCATCGCCGTCTCCCTGGCGCAGAACTGGGCGCAATACGCCAAGCCCGGCTCGCCGATGGCGCTCGCCGGCGGCGCGGTCGACGACCTGGGGCCGCAGGTCGTCCAGGCCACCCCGGTCGGCCCCAGCCAGCTCACGCTGACGGTCGGCTTCGACGCGGCGCATAGCCTGGCGGCGCTCGACCCGGCCGCCGCCGATGGGCTGGGCTGGACGGTCATCGGCCCCGACGGCACCACGGTGGCGGCGACCGCGGCCGTCCTCACCGGCACCGATACGCTGCTGCTGACCTTCGACGGCGCGTTGCCGGAAGGGGCCCGGCTGCATTACGGTCACGGCTATGGCCGGCTGGCGGCCGAGGATGGCAGCGGCATCGGCCATGCCATCTACGACGACACCGGCATGCCGGTCTGGACCGCCGCCGATGGCCTTCTCATCGGCGCCGCGGCGCCCTTGCTGGCCCCCGCCGGCGGTGCGGTCACCACGACCCCGGGCGATGCCGCGGCGGTGCCCGGGCTCCTGATCGGCACGCACGACTATGCCGGCAGCATCTACCAGAGCTTCGAGGGCGTGCCGGCCTGGGGCGAACTCGGCCCGGTCAACCTGGCGCCCGCCAATTGGAATTCCGGCTGGTCCAGCAGCATTGCGGTCGAGAACATCGCCGATGTCGCGCTCGACCTTCGCGCCGCCGGTACCGAGCGGCTCGATGTGCTGCTGGTCGGCGCCCGTGGCGGCGCGGTGGCGCTGGGCGATGGCGGCGACAACTTCACCTGGGTCGCCCAGAGCGACGCGGCCGGCGTGGGCAATACGCTGGTGCTGCGGCCCGCCGGCGGTGACGACAACCTGCACATCACCGCGGCCGGGCTGTCGACGCTCGACGATGCCGGCCAGGCGGATAACGGCGCCCGCTACGACGTGGCCTATGACGGCCGCTATTCGACGGCGGAACTGCAACTCGGCACCGGCAATGTCACCATCACCAACGACAGCGCGGTCAAGCTGGTGGTGTTCGGCGGCAGCGGCTGGGCCAGGGTCGCGGGCGGCAGCCAGGACGACATCTTCAGCATCGGCAGCGGCGGCGGCAGCTTCACCGGCGGGGGCGGGGCCGACCACTGGTTCATCCAGCCCGGCGCCGGCGAGGCCAGCATCGGCGACTTCACCCCCGGCCAGGACCTGCTCACCTTCGTCGGCCGGACGGCGGCGGATCTGACGGTCGCCGCGGCGGTCCATGGCGGCCTCGCCGGCCTGGCGATCACCGATGCGGAGACCGGCGGCAGCGTCTTCCTGGTCGGCGTGACGGGTCTCGCGGCGGGCGATTTCGTCATCGCCTGAACCGTAGCCGGCGCCCGCGCCGTCTGGCGCGGGCGCCGGCAAGCAGTGCTGTGCTGTGCTGTGCTGTGCTGGCGCGGGCGCGCCGCGCCATTGGCGCTTCGCTAACCATCCGATGGGCAGGGTAGCGGCCTCCCATCCGGACCCTGCGCCGTGCACCAGCAACCCTTTCCGCCCGAGGCCGCGAGCCTGGTCCCCGGGCTCGCCCTGGCGCCTGGTCTTGTCCCAGCCCCAGGCCTGGTCCCAGCCCCAGGCCTTGTCCCGGCCATGACCCCGGCCGAGCAGGCGCTGCTGCGCGCCGCCGCGGCCGGCCGGCAGTCCGGGCTGGAATTCGGCTGCGGCGGCAGCACGGGGCTGCTGCTGCAGGGCGTGGGGCGGCTGCTTTCGGTCGACAGCGACCTGGCCTGGCTGGCCCAGGTGCAGCGCGACCCGGCCTGCGCCCCGGCGGCGGCGGCGGGCCGGCTGCGGCTGCTGCATATCGACATCGGCCCGACCGGCGCCTGGGGCTGGCCGACCGAGGCTGCCGCCATGCCACGCTGGCCGGCCTATTGGCGCGACCCCTGGGAGGCCGCCGGCCCCGTGGACCTGGTGCTGGTCGATGGCCGCTTCCGCGTCGCCTGCGCCCTGGCCGGCGTGCCCCGGCTGGCGCCTGGCGCGGTGCTGCTGGTGCATGATTTCTGGCAGCGCCCCAGCTACCGCGGCCCTTTGCTGCGGCATTTCGATCTGCTGGGCTCGGCCGGCACGCTGGCGCTGCTCGCCCCCCGCCAACCGGCAAATGCGGCCATGCTCGCGGTCGACCTCGCCGCGCATGCCTTCGAGCCAGGGTAACGAAATAACTGAATCCAGTTCGGGCTTAACCGCCGATTCATGTCGCAGGCGGAGATTGGTCGCATGGTTCCGGATGATCCGGGCCTGCGATCAGAGGGAAAACCCGAATGCCGCTGAATTCAGTCATCACCAATATCGGTGCCCAGGTGGCGCTGGCCTCCTTCAACCGGACCGTCGACGATCTGT
>JAQGIA010000560.1 GCA_028291445.1 Belnapia sp. | reverse complement strand
AGCACCAGGGTCTGCCAGCCTTCCCGCTTCGGGACCAGCGGCGCGAACCAGGCGCCGATCTCGATACCGCGGGATCCGGGTACCAGGGGCTGCACCAATCGCGCGCGACGATCCATGGTCGGTCCCTCTTCAATTATTATTTTACGCTGTCTTCACTAGCGGCAAAATCGCCGGGTGTCGTCCCATCAGGCGGGATGATACCCCGGAGCGGGCCGCCGGCCCGGCCTGGTGTGCTTGACCGGCCCGGCCTGGTGCGCTTGGCCGGCCCGGCCCGGTGCGCTTGCGGCACGCCGGCGGGAGGGGCAGCATCCCGGTAATCGCAAGGGGTCGGGGCAATGGTGGATCTGGTCATCACCGGGGATTGCGTGGTCACGCCGCATGGTATCGGCCCGGCCGACGTGGCTATCGCGGGCGGCAAGGTGGTGGCGGTCGCCGCGCCGGGCGCCTATCCGATCCCGGCCGGGGCGCGGCTGGTGGATGCGCGCGGCAAGATCGTCATGCCGGGCGGGATCGACCCGCATACCCATTGCCTCTGGCCGGTGGTGGTGCCGGACGGCACGCCGACCCTGACCCAGGGACCTTCCGTGGTAGGCAAGGCGGCGCTGTTCGGCGGCACCACCACAATCATCGACTTCACCCGCTGGATGCACGGCAAGACGGTGATGGGCGCCATCGCCGAGCGGATGGCGGATTGGACCGCCGACGGCTGCCCCTGCGACTGGGCGCTGCACACCATGGTGGAAGGCGACCTGCCGCCCGAGATTCCCGGGCAGCTCGCCGAGGCCATCGCCGCCGGCCATCCGACGGTGAAGATCTTCACCACCGACATCACCCCCTCGCGCAAGGGCCGCATGGTCGACTTCGGCGATATCTGGGAGGTGTTCCAGGTGCTGGCCAAGCATGGCGGGCTCGGCGTCATCCATGCCGAGGACAACGACATCGTCATGCACATGTACGCCAAGCTGTTCCGCGAAGGCCGCGCCAGCTTCGAGAACATGGCCGAGGTGCATAACACGCTGTCGGAGGATCTGTCGTTCCGCCGGGTGCTGCGGCTCGCCGAGCAGGTGCCGGGCACCGCGCTGTACATGCTGCATGTCTCGGCAGCGAACGGCGTGCAGGCGATCCGCGAGGCCCGCGCCAAGAACCTGCCGGTCTATGGCGAGAGCCTGCACCAGTACATGCTGTACACCTCGGAGGACTACAAACGGCCGAACGGCCAGATGTACCACACCTACCCTTCGCTCAAGTCGCAGGCCGACCAGGATGCGCTGTGGCGTGGGGCGATGGACGGCAGCATCAATTGCGTGGCGACCGACGAGCTGTGCTGTTCGATCGCGGTGAAGACCCAGGGCAACCGGATCGACGACACGACCGGCGGCAATTCCGGCGTCGAGCCGCGGGTCGCGGTGATGTATTCCGAGATGGTCGGCAAGCGCGGCTTCTCCCTGCGGCAATTCGTCGATGCGGTCTCGACCAATGCCGCCAAGGTCATGGGGATGTATCCGCGCAAGGGCGCCATCGCGCCGGGCGCGGATGCGGATATCTGCATCCTCGACCCGGCGCTGAAGCGCACGGTGCGGGCCGAGACGATGCACGAGAGCGACTACAGCCCCTGGGAAGGCCGCACCGTCGATGCCTGGCCGGCGATGACCATCCTGCGCGGCAAGATCATGGTCGAGGGCGACCAGTGGTTCGGCGACATGGCCGATGGCCAGTGGATCCACCGGACCATCCCGGCCGAGATCAGGGCCGGCGCCGCGTTGGGGTCCGGTCTGGGGTGACGCCGCCCGAATTGCGCGACCTGCTGGCGGATGCGCTGGCGTTGTGGGAGGTGCCGGGTCGGGTCGCCGTTGCCGGCGAGGGCGTGGCGTTGCGCGCGCCCGACGGCACCGCTCTGCGGGTGACGGCGGCGGAAGCCACGGACCGGCCGATCCGCTGGTGGGTCGAGAAGCCGGGGCAGCGGCGGCCCTGCACCTCGGTGGTCGGGCTGCTGCGGACGCTGCGCAATGCGGTGGGCGCTGGGGAAGGCGAGGCGCGGCGGCTGCGGGTCGCGGCACCATGATCCCGGTGCGGGTCGCCGCGCCATGATCCCGGTGCGGGTCGCCGCACCATGATCCCGGTGCGAGTCGTCGCGCCATGATCCCGGTCTCGGTCGTCACCGGCTTCCTCGGCGCCGGCAAGACCACCCTGCTGCGGCGGGTGCTGGGCGATCCGGCCTGGGCGAACAGCGCGGTCATCGTCAATGAATTCGGCGAGGTGCCGCTCGACCATGAGTTGCTCGCGGCGAGCGAGGAGGTGCTGGTCAACGTCTCGACCGGCTGTCTCTGCTGCGTGGTCCGCAGCGATCTGACGGCGACCTTGATGGACCTGCTGCGGCAGCGGGCGGCGGGGCTGGTGCCGCCCTATGCGCGGGTGCTGATCGAGACCTCGGGCCTCGCCGATCCGGCGCCGATCCTGCACGCGCTGATGACCGATGCGGCGGTGGCGGCGACGCATCGGCTGCAATCGGTGGTGACGCTGGTGGATGCGCTGCACGGCGCCGGCAGCCTGGCGCGGCACCCGGAGGCGCAGCGGCAGGCGATGCTGGCCGACCGGATCGTGCTGACCAAGCCCGATCTCGCCGGCGATACCACGGCGCTGGAGGCGCTGCTGCGCGGCTTGAACCCGGCGGCGGCGATCCGCCCGGCGGTGCAGGGCGCGGTGCCGCCGGAATGGCTCTTCGCCACCGGGACGCTGCCGGAATTCCTCGATGCCGGGGCGCGGCACAGCGACGGGGTGGCCAGCATCACCATCGAGCGGGAGGCGCCGATCCCGGCCCTGGCGCTGACGCTCTGGATGCAGGCGCTGGCGGAGCATGCCGGGGCCCGGCTGCTGCGGCTGAAGGGGTTGGTGGCGCTGGCCGAGGCGCCGGAGCGGCCGGTGGTGGTCCATGCCATCCAGCATGTGGTGCATGCGCTGGACTGGCTGGCGGATTGGCCATCGGCCGACCGGCGCAGCCGGATCGTGCTGATCGGCCAGGGCATCTCGCGCCATTTCCCGGCGCGGTTGCTGGCGGCGATCGAGGCGGAGGTGGCGGAGGCCTCCGCCTGACGCCCGAGGGCTACCAGCCGTAGCCGTAGGGCCGGTAGGCGACCGGCGGCGGCGGGGCGTAGTAGCGCGGCGGCGGCTCGTAGTAGGCCGGTGGCGGGGCATAATACGCCGCCCGCGGCGGGGCGTAATAAGCCGCCTGCGGCGGGGCGTAGTAACCCGGCGGCGGCGGTGGCGCGTAATAGACCGGCGGTGGCGGCGGGGCCGCATAGGCATTGGCCGCCCCGAGCGCGAGGGCGCCCAGCGCCAGCCCGCCGACGATGCCGGCGACGGCGGCGCCACCGCCCCCGCGATGGCCGCGATGCCAACCTTGAGCCTGGGCGGCTGGGGCGGCGAGGCCCGCGGCGACCAGTGCCGCGGCAACTGCGATACGAAGCTTCATGGTCGGGACCCTCCCTGGGTCCATGGGCTCAGTCAAACGCCGGATCGTAGCGAAACCATGGCGGGATGCCGGCGAAAATCCGCTGGCGCGTGACGAGCGCGTGAGCCATGCGCGGTGCCGGACTGCGGCGGCAATCATTCATGTATTCTTTACACTCGCCGGCCTTGTTACAATTCACCCTCGCAACGCCTTTGATTCCAAATGATTAATCCTTTGGCACAATGATTGCTCTTTGTTCGTTGCGCGAGCCGCATCGAGACGGTTTGCGGGGATGGAGAGAAACATGTTGTCCAATCCGTGGAAATCCGCCGCCACTGGCCTTCTGGCCGCTGCCGCCCTGGCCCTGCCGTTGACCCTTGCCACCCCTGCCCAGGCCATCCCGGTCGGGCTGGAACTGGTTCTGGCGATCGACGTCTCGGGCAGCGTCGACTCCGGTGAGTTCAACCTGCAAAAGCTCGGCTACGTACAGGCGTTCCAGAGCGCCGCGGTGCAGAACGCCATCCTCAGCTCGCAGGTCGGCTCCATCGCAGTGACCTTCGTGCAATGGTCCGGTGCCGGCCAGCAGCAGCAGACCGTCGGCTGGACGCTGATCAACAACACGACCACCGCGAACAGCTTCGCCACGGCGGTCAACAACATCAGCCGCGCATTCAGCGGTTCCACCGGCATCGCTTCGGCGATCGCCTATTCGACGGCCCTGCTGGGCGCCAACAATGGCTTCGAGGGTATCCGCAAGACCATCGACGTTTCGGGCGACGGTTCGGAGAACGAAAACGGCAACGTCGCCGGGGCGCGCAATGCCGCGGTCGCCGCCGGCATCACCATCAACGGCCTGCCGATCCTCGGCAGCGAGAGCGGGCTCGACACCTACTACGCCAACAACGTCCAGGGCGGCCCGAACAGCTTCACCCTGGCGGCCAGCAACTTCACGACCTTCGCCACGGCGATCGAGCAGAAGCTGGTCCGCGAGATCACGGCGGTGCCGGAGCCGGCCTCGATCGCGCTGTTCGGCCTCGGCATGGCCGGCCTCGGCCTGGTGCGGCGGCGGGCCCGGCGCCAGTCGGCGAGCCTCGCCCTGGCGGCCTGAACCCTCCGGGGATCGGGGGCGGGGCGGCTT
>JAQGIA010000558.1 GCA_028291445.1 Belnapia sp. | reverse complement strand
CCCGGCCGCGGGCGCCCTGGCGCAATACCAAGCGGGTCTGATCCGCTGGCCTGGTGCCGCCAGGGCAGGCGGTGGCGACCCGGGGGTGAAGGCGTTGGAACGGCGCCGCTCCTTACCCGTTGCTGGCGCCGCGCCGCCATCCGGCCCTGACGCGATCCGCGCCATACGGGGCCTTCATCGCGGCATGAGGGGCTGGACCGGTCGATGGAGTTCAAGACGCGCGATCCGCCGGCGCGCCCCGTGCTCGCCGGGCGGACCTGGACCGCGACGCTGCGGGCGACCATCGCCGACGATATCATCCGCGGCCATCTGGCGCCGGGCATGCCGCTGGAGGAGGCGGAGATCGCCCGCCGCTTCGGCGTTTCCCGCACGCCGGTACGCGAGGCGCTGCGCGACCTCGCCGCATCCGGCCTGATCGAGACCCGCTCGCACCGCAGCGCCCTGGTCGCCCGCCCGAGCGCCGAGCGGCTGCGCGGCATGTTCGAGGTGATGGCTGAGCTGGAGGCGCTTTGCGCCGCCGCCGCCGCCGGCCAGATGACCGCGGCCGAGCGCGAGGCATTGCGGGCGCTGCATGCCGGGTTCGGCACGCTGATCCAGGCCGGCGACCCGCAGGCCGGGCATGAGGCAAACGAGCGTTTCCACACCGCGATCTATGCCGGCAGCCACAACGACTACCTGGCCGAAATCACCCTGGCGACGCGCGAACGGCTATCACCCTTCCGCCGCGCGCAATTCCGCGCCGAGGGACAGCTGGCGCTGTCCCATGCCGAGCATGGCCGGGTGGTCGATGCCATCCTGCGCCGCGACGGTCCCGCCGCGGCGGCCGGGATGCGCGCCCATATCGCCATCGTCGAGACGGCCTACGGGCGCTATGCCGGGGCCTTGTAGGCTTGGCGCGCCCGCAGCCTGACCTGAGAATGCGCTATTCCGCGGCGGCGAGGATCCGGTCCATCGCCTCGGTCCGGCCGAGCGCCCAGAGCACCGCATCGATCGGCGGGCTCTGGGTGCTGCCGGTCAGCGCGATGCGCAGCGGCTGGGCGACCTGGCCGAGCTTGATCCCCTTCACATCGGCATAGTCGCGCAGCCAGGTGACCAGATCCTGCCGTTCCCAGGGGGCGGTGTTCAGGAACTGGGCGAGGTCGGCGAGCAGCACCTTGGCCTCCGGCGTCAGCAGCGCCTGCGCCTTCGCCTCGATCGTGGGCGGACCCTCATGCGCGGCGAAGGCGGCGGCGGCGGTGAGATCGACCAGCGTCTTGGCGCGCTCCTTCAGCTCCGGCATCAGCGCCTTCACCCGGTCGCCGCCGATGGTGCCGAACAACGCGCCTTCCTTGCCGAGCCGCCGCAGCACCTCCGCCACCAGCCGGTCGTCATCCGCCTGGCGCAGATAGGTGCCGTTCAGATGCGCCAGCTTCTTGTCGTCCATCCGGGCGGCGGCGCGGCCGACGTCACGCAGCTCGAACAGGGCGATGGCCCGGTCACGCGTGAGGATCTCCTCGTCGCCATGGCCCCAGCCGAGCCGCAGCAGGTAGTTGCAGAGCGCCTCCGGCAGGATGCCCTGATCGGCGAATTCCATCACTCCCACGGCGCCATGGCGCTTCGACAGCTTGGCGCCATCCGCCCCGTGGATCAGCGGGATATGGGCGAAATGCGGCCGGTGCCAGCCCATGGCATCGTAGATCTGCACCTGGCGGAAGGTATTGGTCAGGTGGTCGTCGCCGCGGATGACATGGGTGATGCGCATGTCGTGGTCATCGACCACCACCGCGTGCAGGTAGGTGGGTGACCCGTCCGACCGCAGGATGATCATGTCGTCCAGCTCGGCGTTCTGCACCTCGACCCGGCCCTGGACCAGGTCCTCCACCACGGTCGAGCCATCGCGCGGGGCTTTCAGCCGGATGGAGGGCTGCACGCCCGCCGGCGCCTCGGCCGGGTCGCGGTCGCGCCAGCGGCCGTCGTAGCGCGGCGGCCGGCCCGCCTGCATCGCTGCCTCACGCATCGCCGCGAGTTCCTCCGCGGTGCACCAGCAGCGGTAGGCACGGCCGGCCGCGAGCATCTCATGCGCCACCTCGGCATGGCGGGCGGCGCGGCTGCTCTGGAAGACCGGCGGCTCGTCCGGGCTGAGCCCGAGCCACTCGAGGCTGTGCAGGATCTGCTGCACCGCATCCTCGGTGCTGCGGGCCCGGTCGGTGTCCTCCACGCGCAGGAGGTATTGGCCACCGTGGTGGCGGGCGAACAGCAGGTTGAACAGCGCCGTGCGGGCCCCGCCGATGTGCAGGAAGCCGGTGGGAGAGGGCGCGAAGCGGGTACGGACGCTCATCGGGGAACCTTGGGGAAACAGGGGCGAAACCGGAGGAAGAACATCGAGAGAACGAAGCGACGCGACGACGCACGGCGCTGCCAGGCGATGCTGCAACCCTAAAGCAGAAGCCCGGGACGGGGAACGAGGCTCTGAAGGCGCATGGCAGTCCTAGCTGTGCGGATAAAATACCTAGTAAACTGCAAAATATTTGCTGAATCATCCGTAATGTGTATGTGCAGTAATGTCGGGCGGAATAATTCGGTTGCTCGCCTTCTGGTTGAATTGGCCGAGTCGCTAGGTTATTGCTTAACTCGAATGATCCCCTCCATGGCTCGGCCGGCCCTCCGGTGGCCCAGCAAGCCCGCACTCCT
>JAQGIA010000533.1 GCA_028291445.1 Belnapia sp. | reverse complement strand
CGGCGGGCCAGGGCTTCACCCATCACCCGGGCGATGTGGTGCGGATCGCCACGCCGCGGCTGGGCGCGCTGGTGAACGAGGTGGACCGGACGGATGCCTGCCCGCCCTGGGCCTTCGGCACGGGGGCATTGTTTGCGAATTTGGCGCGGCGCGGGTTGCCGCGGGGCTGAAAGTTTGCGCGCCCTCGCCTAACCGACAAAAAGGGGTAGGGAATACCTTTCCCTCCCAACCTCGCCTTGAGGAACCGCCATGCACGAAGAAGCCGGCCGCCTCGACCGCGGCGATGGGGTGGAGCTGGCCTGGCGCAGGGTGCCGGGCCAGGGGCCGGGGGTGATTTTCCTCGGCGGCTTCAACAGCGACATGACCGGCAGCAAAGCGGCCGACTTGGCCGAATACTGCGCCGGCACCGGGCGCGCCTTCCTGCGGCTGGACTACAGCGGGCATGGCGCCAGCGGCGGTCGCTTCGAGGATGGCAGCATCGGGCGTTGGGCGGATGATGCGGCGGCGGTGATTGGCGCGCTGACCGTGGGGCCGCAGGTGCTGGTCGGTTCCTCCATGGGCGGCTGGATCGGGCTGCTGCTCGCGCTGCGGCTGCCGGAGCGGGTGGCGGCGCTGGTCGGCATCGCCGCCGCGCCGGATTTCACCGCGCGGATCGAGTCGCTGCTGCCGGCCGAAATCCGCGCCATCATCGCGCGCGACGGGGTCTGGCAGCGGCCGAGCCAATATGGCGCGCCCTATCCCATCACCCGGCATCTGCTGGAGGAAGGCCGCCGGCACCTGCTGCTGGACCGGCCGGTGCCGCTGACCATCCCGCTGCGGCTGCTGCAGGGCCAGCAGGACCCCGACGTGCCGTGGGAGACCGCGTTGCGCATCGCCGCGGCGGTGACCGGGGCGGATGTCGAGGTCGTCCTGGTGAAGGATGGCGACCACCGGCTGTCCCGGCCGCAGGACCTGCTGCTATTGCGCCGGGTGGTCGGCGCGCTGCTGCGCGAGGATTGAGGCGAGGCCCTGGCGATAGCCGGGGTAGCGCCAGGCGATGCCGAGCGCCGCCTTGGTCGCCGCATTGGCGACGCGGCGGTTCTCCGCCCAGAAGCTGCGGCCCATGGCGGACATGCCGGCGGCGGCGGCCTCGTAGGGAATGGCGGGCGGCGGCGGGACGCCGAGCAGCCGGGCGGCTTCCTCGACCACCAGGGCGCTTTCGGCCGGCTCGTCGTCCACCAGGTTCAGGATGCGGCGGCCGGGCGGCAAATCCTGGCCGATGGCGGCGGTGACGGCGAGGGCGATGTCGTCGCGGTGGATGCGGCTGAAGGCATGGCCCGGCTTGAGGGTGCGGCGGGCGGTGCCGTTGCGGAGCTCGTCCAGCACGCTGCGGCCGGGGCCGTAGATGCCGCCTACCCGGAAGATGTCCACGGCGCGGCGGTCGGCGAAGGCGGCCCAGGCCTCCTCCGCGGCAAGGCGGCGGCGGGAGCGGTCCTGGCCGGGCGCCGGGGGCGTGGCCTCGTCGACCCAGCCGCCGTCGCGGCCGCCATAGACCCCGGTGGTCGAGAGGTAGCCGATCCAGCGCAGCCGTGGCGCGGCGGCGATGGCGGCCGCGTGGATGGCCAGCATGGGATCGCCGGCCTCGCCGGGCGCGGCGGTGACCAGCAGATGGGTGGCCTCGGCCAGGCCGGTGCTGGCGGCGGCGAAGGCGATGGTGGCGGCGCCGGGGATGGGGGTGGCGCGGGACGGGTCGCGCGCGGTGCCGGTCACCCGCCAGCCGGCCGCCAGCGCATCCCGTGCCACGGCGGCCCCGCTGTAGCCGAGGCCGGCGATCAGCAGGTGGCCGGGTCGGGCAGCGGGCGCGGGGAGATCGGTCATGGCGCTCATTTGGCGCCGCCAGCGCGCGGTGGCTAGACCACGGCCGGCGCGGACGGATGCGGATGGCATGACCTATAGCTTATTGTTCTGTCGCAGGTTTCACGTTTTTCGGTGATTCCACCTCGGGCGATGATGCCCTAGTGTGGCGGGGTGAAGGTTGCTCGCCCCGTCCTGCTCGGCGTATTCGCCGCCGCCATGCTGACCGCCGTCGCGGGAACCGGCTGGTTCGTCCTCAGCGGGCCGGTGATGGCCGAGGCCGCCGCCGAAACCCTGCCGCTGCCCCCCGATGTGCCGCGCCTGGCCGATGGTCCGGAATACGAACGCTGCCTGGCGATGATCCGCGCCGATGCCGAGGGCGCCCGCGGCTATGCCGAGGCCTGGGAACAGGCCGGCGGCGGCGAGGGTGCGCGGCATTGCGGCGCGCTGGCCCTGCTCGGCCTGGGCGAGCCGGAGCGGGCGGCAGAGCGGCTGGAGCAGCTCGGCCGATCGAGCCGCAGCAGCGCCACGACCCGGGCCTCGGTCTTCGCCCAGGCCGGGCAGGCCTGGATGATGGCGGGCGACGGCAACCGGGCCTTCGGCGCCGCGACCATGGGGCTGACCCTGACGCCGAACGATGCCGAGCTGCTGCTGGACCGTGCGGTGGCGCTCGGCACGCTCGGCCGCTATGGCGCGGCGCTGGAGGACGTGAACCGGGTGCTCGAAATCGACGGCGAGCGGGCCGAGGCCTGGGTGTTCCGGGCGGCGGCGAACCGGCACCTCGATAAGGTGGACCAGGCGGCGGATGACGTGGCCCGCGCCCTGGCGCTGGTGCCGGAGAATGCCGAGGCGCTGCTGGAACGCGGCATCATCCGCCAGTTGAAGGGCGATACCGCCGGGGCGAAGCAGGATTGGGAAAGGGCGGTGGCCCTGGCGCCCGATAGCGCGACCGCGGATCTGGCGCTGCAGAACCTGGCGCTGAACGAGGCCGGGCCGCAGCGACGGTAGGGCTGAACCCGCGTCGGCTCAGAAATCCGGGTCGGCGTAATGCTCGGGCGGGGTCAGGCCGCTGACCCGGTCGGCCAGGATGGCGCGGAAGCAGGGGCGCGACTTCATCCGCGCATACCATTCGCGGGCCGGCTCGCTCAGCTCCCACTTCACGTCGCCGATGTAGTCGAGCGCCGAGAGATGCGCGGCGGCGGCGAAATCCGCCAGGCTGATCTGCGGCCCGGCCAGCCAGGCGCGATTCTCCGCCAGCCAGCCGAGATAGGCCATGTGCGGCTTCATGTTCTGGTAGCCGGCCCGCATCGCCGCCGCATCCGGGTTGCCGCGCCCGAGCATGCGCTTCATCTGCTTCTCGAACAGCAGGTTGCGGGTGACCTCGGCATTGAACTTGCCGTCGAACCAGGCGACCAGCCGGCGCACCTCGGCGCGTTCGCCGATGGTGCGGCCGAACAGCGACACATCCGGATAGGCTTCGTCCAGGTATTCGCAGATGGCGTAGCTGTCGGCGATGGCGAAGCCATTCTCCTCGAGCAGCACGGGCACGGTGCAGGCGGCGTTCATCGCCTCGAATTCCGGGCGGCGGTCCCAGACGCGCTCGACGCGCAGCTCGAAGGGGATGCGCTTTTCGGCCAGCGCGAGGCGGACCTTGCGGCAGAAGGGCGAGAGGGGAATGTGATACAGGATGCGCACGGGAGGGGCTTATGGCACCGGCCCGCCGGGGGCGGAAGCCGCAACCTTGACGCGGGGGCAGCTAATCCGTGCCGCCCCCGCACCGGCTGGCCCGAGGCAGGCTATTCGGCGGCCACCGCCGGCGTGTCCTGCATCGGTCCATCCTGCATCGGCGCCGCCAGGTACCTGGCGTATTCCTTCGGCACCACCTGCCAGAAGCGGCCGCGCTCCTGCGCCCAGTCGTTCAGCAGCCGGGCGGCGAGGCGCGAGCCGGTCTCGGCCACATGCCGGGCGAGGAGGGATTGCAGCTCGGCCTCCCAATGGCTGGAGGCGAGGCGCGACCAGAGCAGCGTCTCCGGATTGACCCGTTGCTCGAAGGTCTCCTCGGCGTCGTACAGGAAGGCCATGCCCCCGGTGAAGCCGGCGCCGAAATTATCGCCGACCGAGCCGAGGATCACCACCGTGCCGCCGGTCATGTATTCGCAGCCATTGGCGCCGCAGCCCTCGACCACGGCCAGCGCGCCGGAGTTGCGGACGGCGAAGCGCTCGCCGGCCTGGCCGCCGGCGAACAGCTCGCCGGCGGTCGCGCCATAGAGGCAGGTGTTGCCGATGATGGTGTTCTCGTTCCAGACCAGTGCGGAGGAGGGCGCCGGACGGACCACGATGGTCGCCCCCGAAAGCCCCTTGCCCACGTAGTCGTTGGCATCGCCCAGCACTTCGAGCTTCAGCCCGCGCACGGCGAAGGCACCGAGCGACTGGCCGGCGGTGCCGCGCAGCCGCACCGTGAGATGGCCCGGCTGCAGCCCGGCCATGCCGAATTTGCGGCAGAGCTTGCTGCTGATCTTGGTGCCGATGGCGCGGTGGGTATTCCGGATGTTGTAGGCGAGCTGCATCTTCTCGCCGCGCTCGAACAGCGCCGCGGCGTCGCGGATCATGTCGGCGTCCAGCGTCTCCGGCACCTCGTTGCGGCCTTCGAGGGTGCAGTAGCGGGCATGCGGCCCGGCATCGGCCTGGACCAGCAGCGGGTTCAGGTCGAGGTCGTCGAGATCCTCCGAGCCGCGGCTGACCTGCTTCAGCAGGTGGGTATGGCCGATGACATCGGTCAGCTTGCGGACGCCGAGGCTGGCCAGGATCTCCCGCACCTCCTCCGCGATGAAGGAGAAGAGGTTGATCACCTTCTCCGGGCTGCCGGCGAATTTCTGCCGCAGCGTCTCGTCCTGGGTGCAGACGCCGACCGGGCAGGTGTTGGAA
>JAQGIA010000520.1 GCA_028291445.1 Belnapia sp. | reverse complement strand
TTCGGGTGCCATCAACGGCGCCGCGGTCGCCCGCGGCACCTCCTTCCTCGGCGACAAGCTGGGCCAGCGGGTGATGGCGGCGGGGCTCACCGTCATCGACGACCCGACCCGGCGGCGCGGGCTGCGCAGCCGGCCCTTCGACGGGGAGGGGATGCAGGGCATCCGCCGGTCCATCGTCGAGGATGGGATTCTCACCACCTGGATCCTCGACTGGCGCAGCGCCCGGCAGCTCGGGATGGTCTCCACCGGCCATGCCAGCCGCGGCACCGGCGGCCCGCCCGGCCCGGCGGCGACCAACCTCTGGCTCGCTCCCGGGAGCATGACGCCCGCGGCGCTGATGGCCGATATCCGCGAAGGCCTTTACGTGACGGAGCTGATCGGCATGGGGGTCAATGGCGTGACCGGCGACTACAGCCGCGGCGCCGCCGGCTTCATGATCCGCGACGGCGCCCTGGCCGAGCCGGTCAGCGAAGTGACCATCGCCGGCAATGTCATGGAGATGCTGCTGCACATGACCCCGGCCGACGACCTGGTCTTCCGCCGCGGCACCGACAGCCCGACGGTACGGGTCGAGGGCCTGACCATGGCGGGCGGCTGAGCCGCTGGTGGCCTGCCCGCGCAGCCAGCGTGATCGGCCAAGGTCGCCGACGCTCACGCTGATGCTCACGCTGGGCTGACGCTGCGCCGCAGAGACTGCCACGTCGCCGTATTCCCGGCGGCGAGCGCAGGAGACTGCGATGCGGTGCCCCCGAACCGGCTGCCAGCCGTCCTCCCTCCGCGTCCCGCGCGGGGGCAGGCGATCCCACCTCGCCGGGCTCCTCGCCTGGCTGGCCGCCAGCCCCGCCCTGGCAGCGGATGAGCCACCGGCCGCCGGGATCCGGCCGGAACGCTTCGCCGGCCCGGTTCCGGCCACGCTCAGCCTGCCTCTGGTGCCGCCCTTGCCGCTGTCGCCCCATCGGGGCCGCTTCGGCCGGCCGGTGGCTGCCGTGGTCCTGCTGCACGACAGCCTCGGGCCCGATCCGCGCGGCGAGGCCTATGCGCTGCAGTTGCTCGGCGCCGGGATCGCGGTGCTGGAATTGCTGGAGGCCGGTCTGGCCCCGCCGGTACTGGCGGAGGCGGTGCGGGCGCTGGCGGCCGACCCACGGATCGACGCGGCGCGGCTCGGGGTGCTCGGTTTCGGCCAGGGCGCCGCCGGGGCGCTCGCCGGGGAATTGGGCGTGGCGGCCCGGGCGGCGATTTATCCCGGCTGTGCGGCCTTGGCGGCGGCGGCGCAACGGCCGCCCCCGGATGGCTGGGACGGCCAGCCGGTCCTGCTGCTGCATGGTGGCGCGGACCAGGCCAACCCGCCGGCGGCCTGCATCGCCGCCGCCGGTCGACTGGCCGCCGCCGGGGCGGTGGTCCACCGGATCGAGTATCGCGGCGCCAGCTATGCCTGGGACCATCCCGGCTTCGGCCTCGATCACCGGCTGCTGCTGGAACGGCCGGATGGGGGCGGCCGGGTGGAGGTACGGCCCTGGCCGGCGCTGGCTGCCGTCTCGGCTGCTCAGGTCGCCGCCTTCTTCGC
Organism: Belnapia sp.; assembly: GCA_028291445.1. Lineage (GTDB taxonomy): Bacteria > Pseudomonadota > Alphaproteobacteria > Acetobacterales > Acetobacteraceae > Belnapia. The sequence continues at coordinate 3,349 of JAQGIA010000520.1, read as the reverse complement.
CCGGGAATTGGCGCCGTGATCGCTGCGGCCGACCATGTCCCGGCGCTCAGCCTGCCGAAGCTGCTGCACCTGCCGGCCGTGCCTATGGCGGAGCGTTGGGCGGCTGGGTCCCCGCACCGCGGCCGGTGCCACGGCGGCTGGCCTTGCCGGGCGCGTTGCTGGCCGGGGCGGTGGGCGGCATCACCGGCGGCCCGGCGGCCTTTCCTGCCGCGCTGGTGGTGATCTGGTGCGGCCTGCTCGGCTGGCCCAAGATCCGCCAGCGGGCGGTCTTCCAGCCCTATATCCTGGTCATGCAGGTGGCGACCCTGGGGCTGATCCGGCTCCTGGGCTGATCCAGCTTATGTCGCCGGCGGGAATGGCTTCGGCCGCGCTGCTCGACCCGATGGTGCTGGCGCCGCTGCCGCCGGCCCTGCTGGGCACGCTGATCGGCATGCGGCTGTTCCAGCGGCTGTCCGACCGGGGCTTCGCTCGGGCAGTGAACCTGCTGCTGATCGCCGCCGGCGGCGGGCTGCTGCTCGGCCGATAGCGAGGACAACATGAATTGCGCGCCACCCCTGTCGCAATCCGTGGCTCGGCTGCCTATATTGCCGATAATTCATAATTTGGAGGCACCACCCCTATGCGTCGTCCAGCCTTGTTCATCGCCGCCCTCGCCATGGCGCTGGCCCCGGTGCTCGCGGATGCGCGGCCTGGTGGTGGTGGTTCCTTGGGGAGCCGTGGCAGCCGAACCTATAGCGCGCCGCCCAGCACCAATACCGCGCCGAGCACCGCCCGGCCGATGGAACGCACCATGGACACCCCGCGCGCCGCCGCGCCGGTTGGCCAGCAGGCGGCCCGGGCCGGCAGCGGCCAGCCCAACCCGGGCGGCAGCTTTCTCACCCGCTCGCCCTTCATGGCGGGCATGATGGGTGGGCTGATCGGTGTCGGCCTCGGCGGGCTGCTGTTTGGCCACGGCATGTTCGGCGGCTTCAGCGGCTTCGCCTCGATCCTTGGCCTGCTACTGCAGATCGGCCTGATCGTGCTGATCGTGCGCTTCGCCATCGGCTGGTTCCGCCGCCGGCAGGAAGCGCAGCAGCCGGCGCTGGCCGGCATGCCGCGCGGCATGGAGCGGCAGGCGATGGACGACGGCCGCGGCCCACTGGGCGGCAGCGGTGGCGGTGGCGCGCCGAGCGCGGCCATCCAGGTGACGCCGGCTGATTTCACCGCCTTCGAGACGACGTTGAAGGTGGTGAACGAGGCCTGGTCGAAGCAGGACGAGAACGCCATGCGCGGCGTCGCCACGCCCGAGATGCTGCGCTACTTCGGCGACGACCTGGCCGATCTGGCCCGCCGTGGCCTCCGCAACGAGACGAGCGACGTGAAACTGGAGCAGGGCGACCTGGCCGAGGGTTGGCGCGAAGGCAGCCGCGAATTCGCCACCGTGGCCATGCGCTTCTCGCAGATCGACGTGACCCGCCGCATCAGCGATGGCGTGGTGGTCGAGGGTGACCCGACCCGCCGCACCGAAGCGGTCGAGCTCTGGACCTTCGTACGGGTGCAGGGCGGCCCCTGGATGCTCTCGGCCATTCAGCAAACCGACTGAATCAACTGGTTTTTTGGTGCTGCTCGCGCCGTCGTTCCCGAAAGGGGACGGCGGCGCAGTCGTAATTGTGGTGTAGCGGGGCCAAATCATGGCATGAAGAAGGCAGCCGCAGGTTGCGGCCGCCGCATCAACCCGGAGGCCTATGATGATCCCGCTCTGCTTCATGGCCGTCCTTGCCGCTTTGGCGGGTCTTGCCACGGTGGGCCTGGCGCTGGGTCCGATGGCGGCCGTGGCCTCCACCGCCCTGCTGGCTGCCCCGGCCTTCGGCGCGGTATCCCTGGCCAGTGGCCTCGCCGCCGCCGTCGTGGCAATGCGCCGCTACGGCTGAGCCACGCCTGCCGCGCCGAGGGTCTCGTATCGGTCCCGGTGCCTTGCGCTGGACGCGCAATTTCCCTGGTGCTAGAGCGTGATGGCTTGAGGTGGTACCGCCGAAAAGCGTGAATCACGCGACAACACCATGCGCTGGACCCTGGTCGTGCTGTCTATCCACCATGATCGGGCCGCAACGCTGGCCGAGCCGGCCCTCGGCCGTTCGGGACAGGCCGAGTGAGCCATCTTTTCCAAAGCTTCTGGCATGGCGATGCCCTCTCGCCCTATGAGAATCTGTGCCTGAAGTCCTTCGTCGACCACGGCCATAGCCTGCACCTCTATAGCTACGACCCGGACCTGCAGGTGCCGCCGGGGGTGGTGTTGCGCGATGCCGGAGAGATCGCCCCCGCCGAGGCAATCTTCCATTATGGCCACGGCCCCGGGCAGGGCAGCGTGGCGGCCTTCGCCAACCTGTTCCGCTACGAGCTGCTGCTGCGGCACGGCCAATGGTGGATCGATACCGACGTGGTCTGCCTGAGCGGCACGATCCCCGAATCCGCCGCCTTCTTCGCGCTGGAAGTGCCGGGCCGGGTGAATTGCGCGGTGCTCCGCTTCGATGCCGGCCATCCGGTCATGCGGGATTGCCGGGATGCGGCCCACCGGCTGGGCGATGGCGTCGCCTGGGGCGAGACCGGCCCGGCCATGGTCACCGCCATGCTGGCCCGGCACGGGCTGCTGGACCACGCCGCGCCGGCCGCCACCTGCTACCCCTTCGACTGGAACGCGGTCTGGCGGCTGTTCGACCCGGCCGAGGCGGCGGCGCTGCGGCAGGCCACCGCCCCCGCCTTCGCCATGCATCTGTGGCACGAGATCATCCGCCGCGCCGGCATCCACAAATGGACCGGGGTGCCGGAAGGCTGCTTCCTCGATGCGCTTTTCACCCGGCATGGCATCGGCTTCCCGGATCGGCCGCGCTATGGCGCGGCGGCGATCCGCCAGTTGGATCGCAACCGTCAGGGCCTCGAGGCGATCGAGGGCCTGACCGAGGAAGCGGCACGGCTGCGGCTGGCCCTGGCGGAAGCCATGGCGGTGGCGGCGGAGGATGCGGCCGAGGCCGCCGCGGCGATCGCCAGCCTGAGCGCCGAGGGTGCTGACCTGCGGAACGCGCTGGATGGCGCCGAGGCGGATATCGCCGGCCTGCGTAGCGTGCTGGGCACCGCCGAACTCGAAGCGGCAGCGGCGACGTCGCGGGACAGGCTGGCGGCGATGGAGGCGAGCCTGTCCTGGCGGCTGGCCCGGCGACTGCGGCATGGCCTGGACCGGGCCGGGTTGGGGCGGCTCGCCACGGCCTTGCGTCTGGCCCGGCCCGGTCCGGACGCCAGGTCATGAGCCCTGTGCCGTCCCGTACGACGCCAGCCGCCGCCGGATCGGCCGGCGGCGGCTGGCGTCGTACGGGAC
>JAQGIA010000511.1 GCA_028291445.1 Belnapia sp. | reverse complement strand
TCGGCATCGGTGATGATCATGGCGGCGGCGCCGTCCGAGACCAGGCTGCAATCGGTGCGCTTCAGCGGCGGGGCGACGAAGGGGTTCTTCTCGCTCTCGGCGCGGCAGAAGGCGAAGCCGAGGTCCTTGCGCATCTGCGCCCAGGGATTGTCGACGCCGTTCTTGTGGTTTTTCGCGGCGATGGCGGCGAGCGCGTCGGACTGGTCGCCATGGCGCTGGAAATAGGCCTCGGCGATGCGGCCGAAGACGCCGGCGAAGCCGCCGCGGATATCCTGCTCGGTCTTGCGGTAGCTGGCGTTCAACAGGATTTCGCCGACCTGCGGGCCGGGGGTCGCGGTCATCTTCTCGGCGCCGAGGACGAGGGCGAAGCGGCCGCGTTTCGCCGCCAGGAAGTCGAGCGCGCCATGGATGGCGGCGCTCCCGGTGGCGCAGGCGTTCTCATAGCGGGTGATCGGCTTGAAGCGCAGTTCCGGCAGGGATTGCAGCACCAGCGAGGCCGGAAAGCCCTGATTGGTGAAGCCCTCGCCGAAAACGCCGAGGAAACCGGCATCGACATCGGCCGGCGAGATGCCGGCGTCCTCGATGGCGGCGCGGCCGACGCGGGCGAGCAGGCTCTCGATATCCGGGTCTTCGAGCTTGCCGAAGGGAGTATGGGCCCAGCCCACGATGCAGGCGTCGAGCATTTCGGCCATGGGGGATCCTCCGTTGATCTTGGGCGAAGGATAGGCGTCCCGGCCCGGCCCGGCTAGCGTCGCGCCAAGGCCCGGCTAGCGTCGCGCCAAGGACGGAGGGAATGCGATGAGTTGGCAGGCCGAGCTGGATGAACTGGGCGCCCGCGAAGCCATGGCGCGGGCCATGGGCGGGCCGGACAAGGTCAAGCGCCAGCACGACGGCGGCCGGCTGACGGTGCGCGAGCGGATCTACGGGTTGCTGGATGGCGGCTCCTTCCACGAGGTCGGCGCCATCGCCGGCAAGGCGGCCTATGGCCCGGATGGCCGGCTGGCCGAATTCACCCCCTCCAATTGCGTCATGGGGCGCGGGCTGGTGGATGGGCGGCCAGTGGTCGTCGTGGGCGACGACTTCACCGTGCGGGGCGGCAGCGCCGATGCGACCATCCGGGACAAGCCGATCATGGCCGAACGCATGGCCGGCGAGCTGCGGCTGCCGCTGATCCGGGTGATCGAGGGCTCGGGCGGCGGCGGCTCGGTCAAGACCATCGAGACGACGGGGCGCGCCAATCTGCCCGGCGGCGTGGGCGGGACCTGGCTGTACCATCATACCGGCGACAACCTTTCGCGCGTGCCGGTGGTGGGGCTGGGGTTGGGCTCGGTCGCCGGGCTGGGGGCGGCGCGGCTGGCGGCGACGCATTACTCGGTGATGACCAAGGAGATGTCGGCGATGTTCGTCGCCGGGCCGCCGGTGGTGAATGCGCTGGGGGCGAAGCAGTATACCAAGCAGGAGCTCGGCGGCTGGGAAATCCAGTGCAAGGCCGGCGCCATCGACCATGCGGTGGATACCGAGGCGGAGGCTTTCGAGGCGGCGCGGCGGTTCCTCTCCTACCTGCCCAGCTCGGTCTTCGAGGTGGCGGAGCGGCAGCCCTGCGCGGATGACCCGGCGCGGGTGGAGGAGAACTGGCTGAGCGCGATCCCGCGCAATCTCAGAATGCCCTACCGGGCGCGGCCGCTGCTGGAGAGCGTCTTCGATGCGGGCAGTTTCTTCGAGATGGGGCGGCTGTACGGGCGTTCCGTCATAACCGCCTTCGCCCGGCTGAACGGATTGCCGGTGGCGGTGATCGCCGGCGACCCGATGTTCTATGCCGGATCCTGGACGGCGGATGCCTGCGCCAAGATCATCCGCTTCGTCGACCTAGCGGATACCTTCCACATGCCGGTGGTGCATATGATGGACTGCCCCGGCTTCATGATCGGGCTGGAAGCGGAGCAGCGGGCGACCATCCGCTGGGGCGTGCGCGCCATGGCGGCGATCAACCAGTCCAGCATGCCCTGGTGCACGGTGATCCTGCGCAATGCCTTCGGCGTCGCCGGGGCGATCCATCAGCCGGCCGGGCGCTATTCCATCCGCTACGCGTGGCCCTCCGCGCGCTGGGGGTCGCTGCCGCTGGAAGGCGGGATCGAGGCGGCCTATCGGGCGGATATCGCCGCGGCGGCGGAGCCGGCGGCCAAGCTGGCGGAGATCGAGAGCCGGCTGCAGTTGCTCCGCAGTCCACTGCGGACGGCGGAGGCCTTCTGGGCGGAGGAGATCATCGACCCGCGGCAGACCCGGCGGCTGCTGTGCGAATTCGCCGGCTATGCGGAGAAGCTGCGGGGCGTGGGGCAGTTGGGGCGGGGGCTGCGGCCGTGAGGGCCGCAGATTCAGACCCATGGAGGATCACCCGAGCCAAATGGACACCATGAGCTGTGCAGACAGGGGCATGCATTACCGGGGCATGCATTAATGACTGCGGTTCCAACCGGATGCACCATAGGCTTTCCCGCAGAGGACATTGAGTTAGGGTCTGCTGGTGATGATTATCGCTCGGTCTCATGATGCCGCCACCGTCAAGATCACCAAGCCCATCCTGGATCTCTTCGCCGAGCGTCGGGTGCTATTCTCCTCCGATGGCCGCGACCGACTCAAACTGGGCCAGTCACTGCAACTCACCAAGGGCATAAGGCTTGAGCCTTATTGTGCTTTTTTCAAAGGTGATGGCATCTGTACTGCAGGGACGATGACTTATGTGGCCGGCACGATGAATAAGGCGATGAATCGTATTTCAGTCGGGCGATACTGCTCGCTTGGCGCTTTCGACATCGCTCAGCCGCAGCACCCGATCGAGTCGGTCACCAGCAGCGTCTTTGCCTATAATCGGGAAAAGCATGCCCTGGTGAAATCCATGATCCAGGACAGCGGCCTGGGCGATACCGCATGGGCCCGCTACCGGGTCGTCATGCCGTCGAAGGCGCCGCCGGTGATCGGCAACGACGTGTTCTTCGGCAAGGACGTCCTGCTCAGTACCGGCATCCGCATCGGCGACGGCGCGGTGATCGCCGCCGGCAGCGTGGTGACGCGGGATGTCGCGCCCTACACCATCGTCGGCGGCAATCCGGCCAAGCTCATCCGGCGCCGCTTCGACGACGGGATCATCGAGGACTTCCTCGAATTGCAGTGGTGGAATTACCAGCCGAAGGATCTGGCGATCATCCCCATGCAGGATCCGGCGGAGTTCATCCGGCTCCTGCGGGAGCGGCGCCAGGACCTCGAACCCTATGCGCCGCGCCCCTTCCATGTGTGGGACGAGGTCCAGGCGCTGCTGTAGCGCAGCGCCTGGCGCCGGACGCTACAACTCCGCGCGGACCAGCCGCGCCGCCGCGACCAGATTCTCCAGCGCCGGCCGCACCTCGGCCCAGCCCCGGGTCTTGAGGCCGCAATCGGGGTTCAGCCAGACCTGCCCGGGCGGCAGCCGGCGCAAGGCAAGCCGCAGCAGCCCGGCCATCTCGGCGGCATCCGGCACGCGCGGGCTGTGGATGTCCCAGACCCCCGGGCCGATGCCGCTGGGCCAGGCGAAATCCTCGAAGGCGCCGAGCAATTCCATCCGGCTCCGCGCGGTCTCGATCGAGACGACATCCGCATCCATGGCCGCGATGGCCTCGATGATATCGGCGAATTCGCTGTAGCACATGTGGGTATGGATCTGGGTTTCGTCCCGCACCCCGCCGGCGGCCAGGCGGAAGCAGGCGGTGGCCCAGCGCAGGTAGTCCGGCCGGTCGGCGGCGCGCAGCGGCAGGCCCTCGCGGAAGGCCGGCTCGTCGATCTGGATGATCGGGATGCCGGCGGCCTCGAGGTCCAGCACCTCGTCCCGGATGGCCAGGGCGATCTGCCGGCAGATCGCCTCGCGCGGCAGGTCGTCGCGGACGAAGGACCAATTCAACAGGGTGACCGGGCCGGTGAGCATGCCCTTCATCGGCCGCGCGGTGAGCGATTGCGCATAGACGCTCCAGCGCACCGTCATCGGTGCGGGGCGCGCCACGTCGCGCCAGATCACCGGCGGGGCGACGCAGCGGCTGCCGTAGCTCTGGACCCAGCCGTGCTTGGTGAAGGCATAGCCATCGAGCCGCTCGGCGAAATACTTCACCATGTCGTTGCGCTCGAACTCGCCGTGCACCGGCACGTCGATGCCGATCGCATCCTGCCAGGCGACGGCATCGGCGATCAGGCCGCGCATCGCCGCCTCGTAGCCGGCCTCGTCCAGCGTGCCGCGGGCCAGCGCCGCGCGGGCGGCACGGACCTCGGCGGTCTGCGGGAAGGAGCCGATGGTGGTGGTGGGCAGCGGCGGCAACCGCAGCCGTGCCTGCTGGGCGGCGGCGCGGATGGCATAGGGGTTGGCGCGTTCGCCGCTGCCTTCTGCCGTGGCGACGGGGCGAGGTGGCGCCGTGCCGCGCCCGGCGGCGATGCGGTCGCTCTCGGCCAGGGCGGCACCGACGGCGGCCTCGCCCTCGTCCAGGGCGCGGGCCAGGGTCGCCACCTCGCCCAGCTTCTCCTCGGCGAAGGCCAGGCGGCGGCGCAGCGCCGGGTCCAGCGCGGTCTCATGGCGCAGGCTGTGCGGGACATGCAGCAGCGAGCAGGAGGGCGCGACCATCAGCCGCTGGGCCGGAGCGCGGCGCAGCAGGCCGAGCGCGGCACGGAGGTCGGTACGCCAGACGTTGCGACCATCGACCACGCCGAGCGAGAGCCATTGCTGCGGCCCGAGCAGCTCCAGCGCCGGCTCCAGTTGCGCCGGGTCGCGCACCAGGTCGAGATGCACGCCGGCGACCGGCAGGCCGAAGGCCAGCGGCAGGTTCTCCCGCAGCCCGCCGAAATAGGTGGCGAGCAGCAGGGGCAGGCCGGGGACGGCCTCGGCCAGGGCTCGGTAGGCGCTGCGATAGGCCTCGGCGGCGCCGGGCGGCAGGTCGGTCGCCAGGCAGGGCTCGTCAAGTTGCACCCAGGCGGCGCCGGCCTCGGCGATGCCGTGCAGCAGGCTGGCATAGGCCGGCAGCAGGGCCGGCAGCAGCGCCAGCGGCGCGGTACCATCCGTGGCCCGGCCGAGCAGCAGGAAGGAGACCGGGCCGAGCAGCACCGGCCGGGTGCGGCAGCCGGCGGCGATGCCCTCGCGCACCGCCTCGGCCCAGGGGTTGGCGGTCGGGACGAAGCGCTGGGCCGCGGTGAATTCGGGGACCAGGTAGTGGTAGTTGGTATCGAACCACTTGGTCATCTCGAGCGCGGCGGTGGCGTGCTTGCCGCAGCATCCCTCCCCCTCATGCGAGCCGCCACGGGCGAGCGAGAACAGGGTGGCCAGCGACACCGGCCCCTCCCCGGCCCAGCCATGGCCGGGCGGGATGGCGCCGAGCGCGCAGGCGGTCTCCAGAACATGGTCATAGAGGGCGAAATCCCCCGCGGGGATATGGCCGATGCCGGCGCCCTGCTGCAGCCGGCGGGAGGCGGTGCGGAGGCTCGTGGCCACCTCCCGCAGCCCGGCCTCCGGCAGGGTGCCGGCCCAATGGGCCTCGAGGGCGGTCTTCAATTCGCGGCGTGGGCCGATACGCGGGTAGCCGAGGTTGGCGGCAATGGTCATGGCAGCAGGCTCCGCCTCCGGCGCACCCAGCCCGGCGGAAAAGGTGGCGGCGCCCATCGCGAGGATGGATCACCGGCGCTGGCAGGTCTCCTGGCTCGCGGGTCCGCGCCGCCGGCCCGCCTTCCCACGCGATGGATCGCGCAGTGGCTGGGTCCCCGGGGTGAACCGGGGGGCCGGCGGCTCGCCGCCTACAGTTGCTGGGGCAGCCGCCGACGGTCTCGGCGTTCCCTTTTCACCCGCTCGCGCGGGACCATCGCCCCATAAAGATATCCTTATGGGATGATGTGATCAAGTGCCCCCGTCACCCATGGCTACTCGGCGCGGATGCCGGCTCCCTGGATCAGCTCGCGGAATTGGTCGCGATTGGCCTCCATCCGGGCGGCCAGGGTCGCGGGCGGCTCGAAATTCGGTGTCAGCCCGTTGTCCAGCAGGCGCTTGCGCCATTCCGGGCGATCCAGCCCGGCGCGGATGGCCCCGGCCCAGGCGGCGATGGCCTCGGGCGGCATGGTCCGCGGCGCGCAGGCGGCGAACCAGCCGGCGATGCTGAAGCCGGGAACGCTGGCGGAAAGCTTCGGCGCCGGGAAGTTCGGATGGCCGGTGTCGTCGGCCACCGCCAGCAGCCGCAGCGCGCCGTCGCGCAGCGGCCCGGCGACATCGCCGAGGTTGGTGATGAAGAAATCGACGCGGCCGCCGAGCATGTCGACGATGGCCGGGGCGCCGCCCCGATAAGGCACATGCACGATGTCGATGCCGGCCAGCCGCTTCAGCAGCTCGCCCGAAAGGTGCTGGGCGCTGCCGATGCCGGCGCTGGCGAAGGTCAGCGCGCCTGGCCGGGCGCGGGCCTCGGCCAGCAGCCCGGCGACGTCCTGGATGCGGTGGCCGGCGGCGACCACCAGCCCATAGGTCGAGAGCGCGAGATTGGCGACCGGAACCAGCTCGGTCACCACATCCACCGGCAGGCGCTGGCCGGGCAGGTTGGGGGCGATGGTCATGGTCCCCATCGGGCATTGCAGCACCGTCAGCCCATCGCTGCCGGAGCGGGCCACCGCCTCGGCGGCGATGGCGCCGTTGGCGCCGGTGCGGTTCTCCACCACGGCATTCTGGCCGAAGGCGGCGGCGGCCATCTCGGCGATCAGCCGGGCGGTCAGGTCGCCGGTGCCGCCGGCGGGGAAGCCGACCAGGACGCGGACCGGGCGATCCGGGGTCCAGGTCTGGGCTCGCAGAGCACCGGGCAGGCCCAGCGATAGCAACAGGGCGAGCGGCGGCAGCCAGGCCATTCGGCGCATGTTTCGTTCCTCCCGAGGGACGGCAGCTTCCGGTGCGGCGGCGCGCGGCGTCAAGGCACCGGTATGGGGCGGGGCGATCGGCCGCGCCCGGAAGGAAAGGCCGGGAGAAGGTATTCTCCCGGACCCTCATCTATCTTTGTGAGTCGGCGCTCCCCGCGCCGAACATGCCGACCAAAGCGTCCCTTCCCGACCCGTCTTGCGTCGTCGGCCACCACGGCCTTCCGGGCCGTGGCGAAGCGGGACTATCCTGGCAACGACCGAACCGGAGTACTGGCCATGCCGCGCATGCTGATCCGCAACGCCGCCTGGGCCGTGGTCTGGAACGGCCGGCACGAATACCGCCGCGACGTCGACGTGCTGCTGGAAGGCGGCAAGATCGCCGCCATCGCCGCGCATGATCCTGCGGCGCCGCCTCCCGCCGATGCCGAGGTGATCGACGGCCGGGCGCTGCTGGTCCTGCCCGGGCTGGTCAATGTCCATACTCATCCGACCACCGAGCCCGGGCTGCGCGGCCTGCGCGAGGATCATGGGGTGCCCGAGCAGCAGATGACCGGGCTGTTCGAACGCGCCCAGTCGCTGCGGCTCGATGAGGCCGGGCGGGCGGCGGCGCAGAAGCTGGCCTATGCCGAGCTGCTCTCGGCCGGGGTCACCAGCGTGGTCGACCTGTCCTCGCCGCATCCCGCCTGGCTTGGGGTGATGCGGCAATCCGGCCTCCGGGTCTGGGCGGGGCCGGGCTATGCCAGCGCGCAATGGGGCATGACGGCGCGGCAGACGGTGACCTGGAACTGGCACGAGACCGCCGGGCGCGACGGCTTCCGCCGGGCCCAGGCGATCATGGACGAGGCCGAGGCGGATGCCTCCGGCCGGCTGAGCGCCATCGTCTTCCCGGCGCAGATCGACACGGTGGAGGAGGATCTGCTCCGCGAGAGCATCGCACTGGCCGAGGCCACCGGGCGGCCCTTCACCACCCATATCGCCCAGGCGGTGGTCGAGGTGCGGGAGATGATCGCCCGGCACGGCAAGACGCCGATCCAATGGGCGGCGGAGATCGGCCTGCTGACGCCGCGCAGCATCCTCGGCCATGCGATCTTTCTCGACGATCATCCGTCGATCGGCTGGCCCTCCTTCGGCGGCGCGGGCGCGAGGGACCTCGGGATCATGGCGGAGCATGGCGTGGCGGTGGCGCATTGCCCCTCCCCCTTCGCCCGCTATGGCGAGCATCTTTGCGACTTCGGCCGCTATGCCCGGCGCGGGGTGCGGATGGCGATGGGCACGGATTGCGCGCCGCACAACCTGATCGAGGAGATGCGGCTGGCGATCCTGCTGGCCCGCAATGCCGGGCGCGACCTGGCCGGGGCGGATACCGCCATGGTCTTCCATGCGGCGACGGCGGGCGGCGCCGATGCGCTGGGCCGGCCCGACCTCGGGCGGCTGATGGTCGGGGGTGCGGCCGATGTCGCGCTGATCGACCTGAGCCATCCGCTGATGACCCCGCCGCGCGACCCGCTGCGGGCGCTGGTCTTCCATGCCGCCGACCGGGCGGTGCAGCGGGTGATCGTCGCCGGGG
>JAQGIA010000492.1 GCA_028291445.1 Belnapia sp. | reverse complement strand
GGTGGACCTGCCGCCGGCCGATGCCGCCCGCTTGCTCGGCTTCGCCGAGGAGCTCGCCCGGCTGGGCCTGGAGATCGAGGGCTTCGGTCCCGGGGCGGTGCTGGTCCGTGCCCTGCCGGCCCTGCTCGGCCCGGCCGATCCGGCGCCGCTGCTGCGCGACCTGGCGGAGGAGCTGGCGGCCTTCGCCGAAACCACCGCGCTCGACCGCAAGCTGGATGCGGCGGTGGCCCGGCTGGCCTGCCATGGCTCGGTGCGCGCCGGCCGCCGGCTGCTGCCGGCCGAGATGGATGCGCTGCTGCGCCAGATGGAGGCGACGCCGCGCGCCGCCACCTGCAGCCATGGCCGGCCGACCTTTCTCCGCCTTGGTCCGGCCGAGCTGGAAAAGCTGTTCGGCCGCCGTTGAGGGTTGATTTGCAGCGACGGCACCGGCCCGCACCCGCAACCCGGCCACCCAACCAGCCTACTGGCGTGAGCGGCCGGGTGCGGGTCTTTCCCGGTAGGCCGTTGATAGGCGCCTAAACAGGGGTGCGTTCCAGCAGCTCGATCGAGATATTCTCCGGTCCGCGGATGAAGCAGATGCGGATGCCAGGGCGTGGCGAGGTCGGCTCCATGGTGAATTGCACGCCCTTGGCCTTCAGCCCGGCGACCGCCGCATCAAGCCCCACCACGCTCAGGCCGAAGTGGTCGATGCCCTGGTAGGGCGCGGAGGGCGGCGCGGCGGCGGCGGCATCGGCCTGGATGATGAAGACATCGGCGCCGCCGACCTTCATGTCGATGCGCGGCTTGCCCTGCTGAACGGTGCGGATGATCTCGGCGCCGAGCTTGTCCTCGAACCAAGCGGCGGTCGCCTCCGGGTCCGGGCTGCGCAGATGGACGTGGTCGAAGACATATTCGGGCATGGGGCTTCCTCCGCAACGGACCGAGTCTAAGCAGACTTTCCCTGGCTGGGCCACGCTTGGCATGGCGTGAACCGTCGGCAAGAAGGCCTGCCTGGAGGCTTTAGCCGGACGAAAAACGCCAGCGGCCCGCTTGGTCCAGTGGCGCCACCCTTGACCGTCGGGGGGCGAGCCAATCATCTACCGGGCATGCAGCAGCAGTCCGAACTCGCCAAGGTCAAGGCCCGCATCCGGGCCCTGGCCGCCAAGACCGTCGAGCGCGGCTGCTCCGAGGCCGAGGCCATGGCGGCCGCCGCCAAGGTCGGCGAGCTGCTGGATGTCTATGGCCTGTCCATGTCGGAGGTGGAACTGCGCGAGGAGACCTGCGTCCAGCAGCGCCTCGCCACGCTAGGCCCAGGGCGGTTGGCGCTGCGCTGGTTGTTCCCCTCCGTTTTGCGCTTCTGCGAATGCCGCGGTTGGACCGATGGCCGGCAGGATTTCGTGCTGTTCGGCCTGCTGCCCGATGTGCAGATGGCGGAATACCTGCTGCGGGTGATCGAGGGTGCGCTGGCCTGGGAGGAAGGCCGCTATCGCCGCAGCCCGGCCTATCTCGGCAATCCGCTGCCGGGCCAGGCGATCCTGCGCAGCTTCCGCTACGGCTTCGCCGACCGGGTGGCGAAGCGGCTGGATGCGATGGCCGATGAGCGGCAGCAGGCCGTGCAGGCCCGCCGGACCGCCGGCACGGCGCCTGGCACCGGACTGCCCGGTACTGGTGGCCTGCCCGGCACCGGCCTGGTGCTGGCCAAGTCCAAGAAGGTCGAGGAGGGCATGCGTGGCCTCGGCGTAAGGCTGCGCACGGTGACCAGCACCGCCACCATCCGCGACCGCGGCGCCTATGGCGATGGCCGGGCTGCCGGCGGCCGGGTCGGGCTGGGCCGGCCGGTCGGCGCCGGACCAGGCATCAAGGGGGTGCGTTGAGCCGCGGCGACAGCGCCGCCCGGCGGCTTTACGCCTGGGAGGACAGGGTGGTGGCGCCGCACGATACCGCGCTGGTGCTCTTCAGCCAGTTGCAGGCGCTGGTGGATCATGTCTGGACCGCCGAAGGGCTGCGCTTCCCACCCAAGCTGCGCCCATTGCCGCGCCAGGCCCGCCGGACCGTCGCCCGGGCAACCCGCCTGGCGATCGAGGCGCCGCCCGAACTCCCGAGCTGGGTGCTGCTGCACGAGCTGGCCCATGCCATGACCAGCACCGCGGAGGGGGACAGCGATGGGCATGGCCCGCTGTTCGTCGGCCTGTATCTCGGCCTGCTGGTCCGCCATGCGCGGCTGGACTTCGAAGCCTTGGCCGCCTCGCTCCGCACCGCCGGCATCGGCTTCGACCCTGACGCAAGGCCGGTGTTTCTCGGTTGACCCGACGCGTCTAGGCTCCGCCTGATCATCAGGGGGAAGATGCGATGCGTCCGAGGATTGCCTTCGTCGGTGCCGGTGCGGTGGGTGGCTATGTCGGCGGCCACCTGGCCCGGCTCGGCCATGACGTGACGCTGATCGATCCCTGGCCGGAGCATGTGGAAACCATCCGCGCCCACGGGCTGGCGCTGTCCGGCCTGGAGCCGGAGGAGAATGTCACGGTCCAGGTGCCGATCCTGCACCTGACCGAGGTGCAGGGTTTTTCGAAGGCGCGGCCGATCGACATCGCCTTCGTCAGCGTCAAATCCTACGATACGGTCTGGGCGACGCATTTCATCGCGCCCTATCTCGCCGAGGGCGGCTACGTCGTCAGCCTGCAGAATTGCATCAACGAGGAACGCATCGCCGGCGTGGTCGGCTGGGGCCGCACGGTGGGCATGATCGCCGCCACCATTTCGGTCGACCTGTACGAGGCCGGAAAAATCCGTCGCACCGTCCCGCGCGGCGGGGCCAACCGCATCGTCTTCCGCGTGGGCGAGGTGCATGGCCGCATCACCCCCCGCATCGAGGCGCTGGGAGCGATGATCGCCGGCATCGACAGCGTGAAGGTCACCACCAACCTCTGGGGCGAGCGCTGGTCCAAGCTGTGTGTCAACGGCATGCGCAACGGCCTCAGCGCCGCGACCGGCCTTTCGGGCAATGAATGCGACACCACCGAGCCGATCCGGCGCTTCGCCATCCGTATCGGAGCCGAGGCGGTACGGATCGGTCAGGCCCTGGGCTATAGCCTGGAGAAGATCCAGAACATCGACCCGGAGGTGCTGGCGCTGGCGGGGGAAGGCGATGCCGCCGCGTTGGATACGGCCGAGAGCACGCTGCTGGCCTCGGTCAAGGCTGGCCAGCGCAGCGCGCTGCAACGCCCCTCCATGGGCCAGGACATGCTGAAGGGCCGCAAGACCGAGATCGACTTCATCAACGGCTACGTCGTCGACGAGGGCGCGAAGGCCGGGCTGGCGGCGCCGGCCAATGCGGCGCTGACCGCGGTGGTCAAGCGGGTCGAGCGGGGCGAGATCCCGGCCCGGCCGGAGAACATCATCGGCATCAATTTCTGAGGCCGGCGCCGGCCCGGCTGCCTCAGCCGTTCGACTTGAGATAGGCGATCAGGTCGTTCAGCTGCTGTTCGTTGCGGAGACCGGGATAGGACATCGACCCGGCCGGGACGACGGCCTTCGGGTTGGCGATATAGGCCCGCAGGGAGGTCTCGTCCCAGGTCAGGCCGCCTTCCGCCTTCTCCCGGATGCTGGCGGAATAGCGGAAGCCCTCGAGGCTGGCCGCCTTGCGGCCGACGATGCCATGCAGGTTGGGGCCGACCCCGTTGCGGCCGCCTTCGTTGATCGTGTGGCAGGCGCGGCACTGGTTGAACACCCGCTGGCCGGCCTCGGCGTCCTGGGCATGGGCGGGGGCTGAGAGCAGCGCGGCGGCGCTCAGCAACGTGGCGGTGGCGATGGCGCGGAGCATGTGGGCTGGACCTCCTGGGATGCGGGAAGGGGGGGGGGTGGATCGTCAAGCGGATCAACCCCAAGGGTTGCGCCGACCCGGGGTTCCCCAAGGCGACGCGGCCGCCGGGGTGGCCCGGCCGCCCTGGGGCAGCCGCGGCGGGGGCGCCATGGCGAGAAGCCGGCGGATCCGCTCCGCGGTCGGCGGATGGGTGGTGAACAGGCTGTCCATCCGGAGACCCGAGAGCGGGTTGACGATGAACAGATGGGCGCTGGCGGGATGCGCCTCGGCCGTATGGTTCACCAGGCCCTGTTTGTATTGCTCGAGCTTGGCGAGGCCGCTGGCCAGCCAGCGGGGGTCGCCGCAGATCTCGGCGCCGAGGCGGTCCGCCTCATATTCGCTGGACCGGCTGATCGCCATCTGCACGACCATGGCCGCGATCGGCCCGACCACCATCAGCAGGATG
>JAQGIA010000482.1 GCA_028291445.1 Belnapia sp. | reverse complement strand
CGGCGGCACCGCGAGGCCATGCGGCCCCGCCATCGCGCCGGTGCCGGCGACGCAGCGCGCCGCGGCGGCCCGGTCGGCGACCCGGATCGCCAGCGTCACCGGCCCTTCCGCCGGCAATCCGCTGAGGTCGAGGCCGGGATAGCGCAGCGCCAATTGCCCGGCCGTGAGGAAGACCAGGGGCGCCGCGCCGGTTTCCAGCCGCACTGCGCCATCGGGCTCGGCCACCGGCACCCGGTCCAGCAGCCGGGCCACGCCGGCCGCCGCGGCGGCCGGGTCGCGCGCCAGCACCTCGATGGCGTCCAGCGCCTCGGCGGTATTGGCATGCTCCATCAGGCCGGGCACCCAGGTCGCCTCCGGCGTCAAATGCTGGCAGGCGAACAGCCGCAGCCCAGGCGCCGGCATCTCCCGCAGATGAAAGGTATGGAAACGGGTTTCCGCCAGGCTGCCATCGGGCATCGCCACCGGCCGGCCGAACTGCTGCACCGGCAGGGTCGGCACCCCGCGCGCCGTCACCTCGGCGGCGCCGGCTGCCGCATCATGCGCCCGCAGCGCGATGGCCGAGATGCCCTCCCGCGTCCGCAGCATCTCCCGCCAGCGGGCGTTCAATTCGGTCGGCGTCAATACGCCCAGCAGCTCGAAATAATCCCGCCGCAGCATCACGCAATTATTGCCGGTGCCCATATGCGGGGAATGGGTGCCGCGCGGCGCGATGGTGAAGCCGAGCCGGGCGAAGCCGGCCGCCGCCGCGTCCAGGTCCCGCACCAGCACCACGCCATGGTCGATCCCGCCGAGATGCGTCAGCATGCCACCCAATCCTTGAAGCTGGGACCTTATGTCGCACGCCATCGAAACTCGCGTCACCCGGATGCTCGGCATCCGCTACCCGATCGTGCAGGGCGGGCTGGCCCGCGTGGCCTTCGCCGACCTCGCCGCCGCCGTCTCCAATGCCGGCGGCCTGGGCCAGATCAGCACGGCGGGCCTGCCAGGGGGGCTCGACGGGCCGGAGGCGCTAAGGGCCGAGATCCGCAAATGCCGGGGGCTGACCGAGAAGCCCTTCGCGGTGAATTTCCCGATCGGCCGGCAGGATATCTGGCCGGCGCTGGAAGCGGCGCTGGATGAGGGCGTGCGGGTCATCGCGCTGACCGCCGGCAATCCCGCCCCCTATATCCGCCGCTGCCAGGAGGTGGGTGCCAGGACCCTGGTGCTCACCGCCGGTCCCGAACTGGCGAAGAAGGCCGAGGCCGCCGGCGCCGACATGGTGGCGACCGTGGGCTATGAGGGCGGCGGCCATATCGGCCGGTCGGACGAGACCAGCATGGTCATGGTCCCCCGCACCGTCGCCGCGGTAAAGATCCCGGTCCTGGCCTCGGGCGGCATCGCCACCGGCGCCGGACTGCTGGCGGCCCTGGCGCTCGGGGCCGAGGGGGTGGAGATGGGCACCCGCTTCGTCGCCAGCGAGGAAGCCGTGGCGCATGCCAATTACAAGCAGGCGCTGGTCGGCGCGGTGCCGACCGATACCATGCTCATCAAGCGCACGCTCGGCATGCCCGGCCGCGTCCTGCACAGCGCCTATGCCGAGCGGATCGTCGCCGCCGAGGCGGCCGGCGCCCCGAAGGAGGAGATCGTCGCGCTGATCGCCGGCCGCGCCAATGCCCGCGGCACCGATGACGGCGACCTGGCCGGCAGCTATGTCTGGGCCGGGCAATGCGTCGGGCTGATCGACGGCATCGAGCCGGCGGGCGCCATCATCGCCCGCATGGCGGCCGAGGCGGCGGAGGGCCTGGCCCGGCTGCGGGGGATCTTCGCATGAGCGACCCGGCCCGGTTGCCGGCCACCGCCCTCGCCGGCCTGTTCGCCCGCGGCACGCTGTCCCCGGTGGAGGCGCTGGAATCGGTGCTGGCGCGGATCGCCCGGCTGAACCCGGTGCTGAACGCCATCATCGCCCTGGATGCGACCGGTGCCCGCGGCGCGGCCCTGGCCAGCGAGGCCCGCTGGCGGGCCGGCGCGCCGCTGTCGCCGCTGGATGGCGTGCCCTTCTCGGTGAAGGACAACATCACCGTGGCTGGCATGCCCTGCGTCTGGGGCAGCCCGCTCTACCGGGACTTCGTGCCGGCGCGGGACGAACTGCCGGTGGCCCGGCTGCGCGCCGCCGGGCTGGTGCTGCTGGGCAAGACCAATGTCCCGGAATTCACCCTGCAGGGCACCACCGTGAACACCGTCTTCGGGGCGACGCGGAATCCCTGGGACACCAGGCTGACGCCGGGCGGCTCCTCGGGTGGGGCGGTCGCCGCCGTGGCCGCCGGGCTGGGGCCGCTGGCGCTCGGAACGGATGGCGGCGGGTCGATCCGCCGGCCGGCCTCGCATGCGGGGCTGGTGGGGCTGAAGCCCTCGCCCGGGCGGGTGCCGCGCTGCGACGGGCTGCCGGCCATATTGCTGGACTTGGAGCAGATCGGGCCGCTCGCCCGCACCACCGGCGACCTGATCGCCCTGCTGTCGCTGCTGGTGGCGCCCGATGCGCGCGATCCCTCCTGCCGGGCCATTCCGCCCTTCCTGGTGCCGGCCTCGGTGCCACGGCAACGCATATTGTATGTGCCCCGCTTCGGCGCCGCGCCGGTTAACCCGGAGATCACCGCCAGCGTCGCTGCCGTTGCGCTCCGCCTCGAAGGCCTCGGCCATGCGGTGGAGGAGGGCGAGCCGCCTTTCACCGTGGAGGAATTGGCCGCCATCTTCGGCCCGGTCGGTCAGGCCGGCCTCGCCTGGCTGCTGGCGGAGAAGGGTGGGGAGCCGACCGCCCCGGGGCTGCGAGAAATGGCCGCCGCCGGGCGCGGGTTGTCGGCGGCCGCCCTGTTCGCGGCGGTCGATGGCATTGCTGCCTTCCGGCGCCGGATGGCCGGCTTCTTCGGGGCCTGGGATTTGATCCTAACACCGGCGGCGGCGGCCTTGCCCTGGCACGCCAAGTCGATCGCCCCGACGACCATCGACCGGCAGGCGGTCGGGCCGCGCGGCCATGCCGTCTTCACCAATTTCGCCAATATCGGTGGCCTGCCGGGGATCGCGCTGCCCGCGGCGCCGGCGGCGAATGGCCTGCCGATCGGCTACCAGCTGGTCGGGGCGAGCGGGTCGGACGGCCTGCTCTGCGCCATGGCGCGCGAATGGGAAGCGGCGGCGCCCTGGGCGGGACGCTGGCCGGCC
>JAQGIA010000475.1 GCA_028291445.1 Belnapia sp. | reverse complement strand
CAAGGGCTGCGGCGGGCTCTGATCAGCGCAACACCAGCCAGCCCATGCTGGCTCTGATCAACGCAACACCAGCCAGCCCATGCTGGCTTCCGGCTCGGCATCGACCGACGGCAGGTAGGGCTTGATGTCGAGCAGCGGCGTGCCGCTGACGCAATCGAGGTTGCGCACCAGCAGCACGCCGGGCTCGGCGAAGCCGATGAACTCCACCACCGACAAGGCGATCGGATTGGGCCGCACCGGGGCGCGGGTGGCGAAGATGCCGCGCGGCCCGGCGGCGAAGCGCGGGGTGATCACCAAGGGGGCCGGGCCACTCAGGTGCATCCAATACAGCAGGATCAGATGCGAGAAGCTGTCGAGCTGGTCCAGCCCCGCCCGGTACTCGGGCGCGACGATCGCCCGGCAGAGCGGCCGCGGATCGGGCTTGCGGCCGTTGCGCGGACATTCCGCCGGGCTTGCCCAGGGCGTCTCCAGATGGCCGATGGGGGTGAGGCCGAGGGCCGGCATGGCGTGCCTTCTGCTGCGGATCGTGGCCCGCAGCCTCCGCCGATACGTCGCCGCGGCCAATGCCGAATGCGCGGAACCTCGTCAGCGGGCGTCGATGCGGGGATTGGGCGGGATCACCGGCGTGGTCGCCGGGGCGTCGCTCGGCACCGGGGCGCGGATGCCCGGGTCGATCTCCAGCGAGGGCCGCAGCAGACCGGTATTGGGCGCCGGGGGCGGCGCGGCCGGGCCGGTGCGGGACGGGAGCGACGTGCAGGCCGCGAGCAGCAGCCCGGCGCCGAGCAGGAGGAAGCGTGTCATGTCCCGGCAACGCCGGGACAGCCGCGCGGTTCGCCAGGAGCGCTTGCCGCAGCCGCACGCAGGGGCAATGCTGCGATGCGACACCGCGGGACCGGATGCCCATGCTGACCTCCACCAACTCGCCGATCGTCGCCGCCTACATGGCGAAGACCCCCAGCTCGGCCGCCATGCATGCCGAAGCCTCCGGCCATCTGCCGAGCGGCATCGCGCATGACAGCCGCTATACCGACCCCTACCCCGTCTATGTCGCCCGCGCCGCGGGGCCACGGAAATGGGATCTCGACGGCAACGGGCTGATCGATTTCTACGGCGGGCACGGCGCGCTGCTGCTCGGCCATTGCGATCCGGCGGTCACCGCGGCGGCGCAGGCGCAGCTCGCCATCGGCACGCATTTCGGCGCCTGCCACGCGATGGAGCTGGGCTGGAGCCGGCTGGTGACGCAGATGGTGCCCTGCGCCGAACGGGTGCGCTTCACCTCCTCGGGCACCGAGGCGACGCTCATGGCGCTGCGCCTGGCCCGCGCCTTCACCGGGCGGCGCAAGATCATCCGCTTCCTCCGCCACTTCCACGGCTGGCACGACCACATGGCCTTCGGCGTGGACAACCACTTCGATGGCACGCCCTCCCCCGGCGTGCTGCCGGAACTCGCCGCCGAGGTGGTGCTGCTGCCGCCGAACGACCTGGCAGCGGTCAAGCGCGCCTTCGAGGGCGACCCCGACATCGCCGCCGTCATCCTGGAGCCGACCGGAGCCTCGACCGGGATGATCCCCACCGGGGCCGCCTTCCTGCGCGGCCTGCGCGAGACGGTGACCGCCCATGGCGCGGTGCTGATCTTCGACGAGGTGGTGACCGGCTTCCGCGTCGCCCCCGGCGGCGCCCAGCAGGCGCTTGGGGTGGTGCCGGACCTCTGCACACTCGCAAAAATCGTGGCCGGCGGCCTGCCGGGCGGCGCGGTGGCGGGCCGCAAGGACATCCTCGACTGGATCGACTTCGATGTCTCGGCCAGCAAGGGCCGCGAGAAGATCAAGCACCAGGGGACCTACAACGCCAATCCGGTCTCGGCCGCGGCGGGCATCGCGGCGCTGACCCAGATCCGCGACGGCGATGCCTGCGCCCGGGCGACCGCCGCCGCCGCCGCGCTGCGCGACGGCTTCAACGCGGTGCTGGCCGAGGAGGGCATTCCCTGGGCGGTCTATGGGGAGCATTCGGTGATCCATTTCTTCACCAATCCCGATGGCGCCGATGTCGACCCGCAGGCCTGGGATGCCAATGCGCAGCCCGTCGCCGTGTTCAAGGCGGATCCGCGCAAGCAGCTCATGGCCAAGCTGTACCTGGCGATGGTGGTGCATGGCATGGACCCCAAGGGACCGCGCGGCGCCATCCTCTCGGCGACGCATGGCGAGGCCGAGATCGCCGAGGCGGTGCAAGCCTGGCGGCTGGCCCTGCGGATGCTGAAGGACGAGGGCGAGTTGCGGCATTGAGCGCCATCCGCACCTGCCGGACATCCCCTTCGCCAAGGCGCCGGTCGGCTGGAGCAGCGGCCAGCCGCGGCTGGAAACCCTGGCGCTCGATGCCTGGCTGCCGGCCGAGCCCGGCCCGCCACGCCCCCAGCGTCTTCATCCGGCACTGGTGCTCGCCTTCGGCGGCGCCTTCCGTCGCGGCGGCAAGGAGGATGACGCCTTCCCCGCCGCCAATGCCGGCGGCGGCAATACCGCCATCGCCGAATACGGCCTTGGCGGATC
>JAQGIA010000383.1 GCA_028291445.1 Belnapia sp. | reverse complement strand
TCGCCTGCAAGCGGCCGGGGCGGCCGATGCTGCGGCATTGGCGCGATGGCGCCTGGCAGCGGCTGACCTGGGGAGAATTCGCCCTGGCCGTCGCCAGCGCCGCGGCCTGGCTGCGCGCCGCCGGGGTCAGCGCCGGGGACCGCGTGCTGCTGGTCAGCGAGAGCCGGCCGGAGTTCAACATCGCCGATACCGCGCTGATGGCGATCGGTGCCGTCGTCGTGCCGACCTACACCACCAACACCGGCGCCGACCACCGCCACATCCTGGCCGATTCCGGCGCCCGCATCGCCATCGTCTCGACCGCCGCGCTGGCCGCCCGCATCGCCGCGGCGGCGGCGCCCGCAGGGCTCG
Source organism: Belnapia sp. (assembly GCA_028291445.1). GTDB lineage: Bacteria > Pseudomonadota > Alphaproteobacteria > Acetobacterales > Acetobacteraceae > Belnapia. The sequence continues at coordinate 4,896 of JAQGIA010000383.1, read as the reverse complement.
ACCTGCTGATCGGCCTGGATGCGCTGCCCGCCCCGGATGCCGCCGCCCGCACCGCCCATTGGCCGGAGGTGGTGGCCACGCCCGGCGACCTGCCGATGCTGCTGGCGGAGGTGGAGCTGATCCCGGCGGGACGGCTCGCCTGCCTGATCTATACTTCCGGCACCGGCGGCATCCCGCGCGGCGTCATGCTGCCGCACCGGGCCATGCTGGCCAATCGCGACGGCGTCGCGGCGCTGGCCGAACGGCTGCACCTGGATGGCACCGTCTATCTGTCCTTCCTGCCGCTCTCGCATAGCTACGAGCATACCGTCGGGGTCTTCCTGCTGCCCTCGCTCGGCGTCGAGGTGGTCTATTCCCGCGGCGCCGACCGCATCGCCGCCGAGTTCCAGGAATTCCAGCCGAGCATCGTCACCACCGTCCCGCGCCTGTTCGAGGTGCTGCGGACCCGGATTCTGGCGCAATTGGACAAGGAAAAACCCTTCCGCCAGGCGCTGTTCCGCCGTGCCCTGGCGCTCGGCCTGCGCCGGCTGGACGGGCCGCCGCTGTCCTTGCTGGAACGGTTGCAGGATACCGTGCTGGACCGGCTGGTGCGGGACAAGGTGCGTGCCCGCTTCGGTGGCAAGTTGCAGGCGCTGGTCTCCGGCGGGGCGCGGCTCGACCCCGACCTCTCGGGCTTCTTCATCGGCCTCGGCCTGCCGCTGATCCAGGGCTATGGCCAGACCGAGGCGGGGCCGGTCATCGCGGTCAACCCGCCCTGGGACAACATCCGCCAGACGGTCGGCTATCCGCTGCCGGGGGTGGAGGCGCAGCTTGCCGAGGATGGCGAATTGCTGGTCCGCGGCGCGCTGGTGATGGATGGCTATTGGGGCAACCCGGAGGCGACCGCGGCCGCCATCCGCCCGGCCGCCGGCGATGCCCCCGGCGATGCGCCCTGGCTGCATACCGGCGATGTCGCGCAGATCGTCGATGAGCGGATCACCATCACCGATCGCAAGCGGGACTTCATCAAGACCCTCGGCGGCGACATGGTCAGCCCGGCCAAGCTGGAATCCCTGCTGATGGCCGAGCCCGAGATCGCCCAGGCGGTGGTCGCCGGCGAGGGCCAGACCGGGGTGGTCGCGCTGCTGGTGCTCGCCGATGGCCAGGGGGATAGTCAATCGGCGCAGGTCGGGGCGGCGCAGGTCGGGGCGGCGCTGGCCCGGGTGAACGCCAAGCTTTCCGCGATCGAGCGCATCCGCCGCTGGGCCATCGCACCGGCCGCATTCTCGGTGGAGAACGGTATGCTGACGCCGACGATGAAGATCAAGCGCCGGGCGGTGCTCGACCAGCACCGGAGCCTCATCGCCGGCCTCCACCGGTAGGGAGTAACGCCATGACCGATCATCCGGCGGGGCCGAATGCCCCGCAGGCCGAATTCTGGAACAGCCCTGCCTCCCGGGCCTGGTCGGTCCATCACGACCGGATCGACGCCCGCCTCGCCCCGGTCCTGCAATTGGTGCTGGCCCTCGCCGCGCCACGGCCCGGCGAAAGGGTGCTCGACATCGGTTGCGGCAGCGGCACCTCGGTCCTCGCCCTGGCGGAACGGGTCGGGCCGGATGGCCGGGTGCTCGGGGTCGATATCGCGGTGGATTCGGTCGCCCGCGCCGGGCAGCGTATCGCCGCGGCGGGTCTGGCCCAGGCCAGCGTCGTGCTGGCGGATGCGACGACCCATCCCTTCCCGCCGCCTGGCTTCGACCTGCTGTTCTCCCGCTTCGGGGTAATGTTCTTCGCCGATCCCGTCGCCAGCTTCCGCAACATCCGCCAGGCGTTGCGGCCCGGTGCGCGGGTGGTGCTCGCGGTCTTCCGGAGCGGGGCCGAGAATGCCTGGGCGACCGGCCCGGCCGCGGCGATCCGCCACCTGGTGCCGCCAGCCGTCCAACCTGGGGCCGTCCCAGCCGGGCCGGAGGATCCCGGTCAATTCGCCTTCGCCGACCCGGCCCGCGTGACCCGCATCCTGGAGGGCGCCGGCTTCGGAAAGGTGGCGCTGACCGCTGCCGACCCGCTGCTGCGGCTGGGCGCCGATGCGGCGGAGGCGGCGGATTTCAGCATGATGGTCGGCCCGGTCAGCCGGGCGCTGCAGGATGCGCCCGAGGCGCTGCGCGCGACGGTGCGCGCCGCCCTTACTGACTACTATAAGGACCGGCGAACCCCGGCCGGCGTGACGATGCCGGCGGCGATCTGGCTGGTGACGGCGGCGGCCTGAAGCCGCCGCCGCCTTATCTCGTCAGCTCAGCGCGGCTGGCGGGCCGGCATCGGCGCCAGCGCTTCCGGCTTGGCGGAAGCCGCCTCATCGAGCGCCGTGGCGAGGTCGCGCGCATCGGCTGCCTCCTCGGTGCTCAGCCAGCGATGCAGCAGCCCACCGGCGACGCCACCGATGATGGGCGCCACCCAGAACAGCCAGAGCTGCTGCAGCGCCATGCCGCCCACCACCAGCGCCGGGCCGGTGCTGCGGGCCGGGTTCACGCTGGTATTGGTCACCGGGATGCTGATGAGGTGGATCAGCGTCAGGCAGAGCCCGATGGCGATCGGCGCGAAGCCGGCCGGGGCGCGGGCCGAGGTGGCGCCGAGGATCACCACCAGGAAGAAGAAGGTCATCACCACCTCGGTGACGAAGCCCGATACCAGGCTGAACTTGCCCGGCGAGGCATCGCCGAAGCCGTTCGCCGCAAGACCCTTCACCGCCAGGTCGAAGCCCGGCTGGCCGGAGGCGATGGTATAGACCAGGAAGGCGCCCACCGCGCCGCCGACGACCTGGGCGACGATATAGGGCAGCGCCTCGCTGGCCTTGAAGCGACCGGCGGCCACCAGCCCGCAGGTGACCGCGGGGTTCAGGTGGCAGCCCGAGATATGGCCGATGGCGAAGGCCATGGTGAGCACGGTGAGGCCGAAGGCCAAGGAGACGCCGAGCAGGCCGATCCCCACCTCGGGGAAGGCGGCAGCCAGCACGGCGCTGCCGCAGCCACCCAGCACCAGCCACAGCGTACCGAAAAATTCCGCAGCGAGTTTGCGAGACATGAAGTGGTTTTCTCCTGTTGCCGGCGAACGGCTGGTTCCCATCCGGCAACATCGCATACGTTAACTTCTTGGCTACATCTTCCTCGCGACCATGTGTTACGTTTTGCGATGCAACCCGGTGGGCTACCTCCTGCCGCGGCCCTGGCGCGCGGCTATCCCCGGGCATGGTGCGGCCGCACATCATGAGCGCATCCGGCAGCGGCACCTTAACCCTGGGGCAGGCGGCGGCGGCTCGACTAGGCTGCCCGCTGCATGACGCGGCGGACGCGCATTTCTGGCTGCCGACCGATCCGCCCTTCACCCTGGCCGACCTGCCCTGCCCGGTGCTGCGGCTGGACAGCGCGGCGCCGGTGGCGTTGCTGACCGCGGCGGCGCTGGCAGCTATTCCGGCAGCACGCTGACCTTGAGCGGCAGGACCGCGCCCATCCAGAGCGCATGCGCGGTATGGTCGGCCCGGGCCCGGCCGGTCTCGGGATGCACCAGCACCGTCAACCCGGCCCGGTGCAGCACCAGGAAGGCCAGCAGCCCCGGCAGCAACTCGGGCGCGAAGGCCACCTGGTACATCGCGCCCGGGTGCGGCCCGACCGGCGTATCGTGCCAACGCCCCAGCACCGCCGCGGGGAAGCGCGCGGCGATGCCTTCCCGCAAGGTGGCGGCGGCGGCACGGGTCGTCGCCGGATCGTAGTAGACATGGGCGTGCCAGCCGGTGATCGCCTCGGACATACCGCCGTTCCTCGCTATCGGCCGGACATGCGAGCGCAATGCACGGATGGCCGCAAGCCCGGCCACGACCCATTATCCCGCCATGCCCGACGCACTCCCCCTCTTCGACGACCAACGCTGGGACGCCCTGCTGGCGCGGAACCCGGAGCCGGCCTGCGGCGGCTTTCTCTATGCCGTCACCACCCAGGGCGTCTTCTGCCGGCCCGGCTGCCCGTCCCGCCCGCCGCTCCGCCAGAACGTGCGCTTCTATGCCGATGCCCCGGCGGCCGAAGCCGCGGGCTTCCGCGCCTGCAAGCGCTGCGATCCGAAGGGTGAGCGCGCGGCGATCCATGCCGCGGCCATCCGCGCCGCCTGCGACCTGATCGAGGCCTGCGAAGGCATCCCCTCGCTGGCCGCCCTGGCCGACCGCGCCGGCTATGCCCGGCACCACTTCTTCCGCCTGTTCAAGGAGATCACCGGCGTGACCCCGCATTCCTATGCCGCCTCCGTCCGTGCCCGCCGGTTGCAGGCCTCGCTGGCCGCCGGCGACCGTGTCGCCGAGGCCGTCGCCGGCGCCGGCTACGGCAGCGAGAGCCGGGTCTATGGCGCGCCCGGCCGGGTGCTGGGCATGACCCCTGGCGCGGCCCGGCGCGGCGGCGCAGGCGAGACCATCCGCATCGCCACCGCCACCAGCGCGCTAGGCCCGCTGATGGTGGGTGCCACCGATAGCGGGATCTGCTTCATCGGCTTCGCCGAGGATTTCGATGCGCTCGAAGGCGATCTCCGCCAGCGCTTTCCCAAGGCAGGCATCGAGGCGGCGCCCGAGGCGCTGGCCGAGACCGTACGCCAGGTGGTCGCCTTCCTCGAGGAGCCCAAGGCGGCGCTGGCCCTGCCGCTCGACCTGCGCGGCACCGCCTTCCAGCGCCGGGTATGGGAGGCCTTGCAGGCGATCCCCTTCGGCGAGACCCGCAGCTATGGCCAGATGGCCGTCGCCATCGGCGCGCCCAAGGCGGTGCGGGCGGTGGCCCGGGCCTGCGCGCAGAACCATGTCTCGCTGGCGGTGCCCTGCCACCGGGTGGTGGGCAAGGATGGCGACCTGACCGGGTATCGCTGGGGGGTGCCGCGCAAGCGGGCGATCCT
>JAQGIA010000417.1 GCA_028291445.1 Belnapia sp. | reverse complement strand
CGCCGGCCCGGCATGTATATCGGCGGCACCGACGACAACGCCCTGCACCATCTGGCGGCCGAGATCATCGACAATGCGATGGACGAGGCCGTCGCCGGCCATGCCGACCGTATCGAGGTGACGCTGGAAGCCGGCAATTGGCTGGCCGTGCGCGACAACGGGCGGGGCATCCCGACCGATCCGCATCCGAAATTCCCCAAGCTGAGCGCGCTGGAGGTGATCTTCACCACCCTCCACTCAGGCGGCAAATTCTCCGGCAAGGCCTATGAAACCTCGGGCGGGCTGCATGGCGTCGGCTCCTCGGTGGTGAATGCGCTCGCCGAGCGGCTGGAAGTCGAGGTCGCCCGCGACCGGACCCTGTTCACCCAGGCCTATGCCCGCGGCGTGCCGCTCGGCCGGCTGAAGAATGCCGGGCCGATCCACAACCGGCGCGGCACCACCATCCGCTTCAAGCCGGACCCGGAGATTTTCGGCGCCCTGGAATTCGGCGCCGCCCGGCTGTACCGGCTGTGCCGCTCCAAGGCCTATCTGTACCGCGGCGTCGAAATCCGCTGGGCCTGCGACGCGACACTGGCCGGCGGCGAGACACCGGCCGCGGCGACCCTGCATTTCCCCGGCGGGCTGGCGGATTTCCTCCACTCCGCCATCGAGGGCCGCGGCCAGGTGGTCCCCGCCCCCTATGTCGGCGAAGCGAAATTCCCCGAAGGCGCCGGCCGTTGCGAATGGGCCCTCACCTGGCTCGAGCATGGCGACGGCTTCCTCAGCACCTATGCCAATACCATCCCGACCAGCCAGGGCGGCACCCATGAAGCCGGGCTGCGCGCCGCGCTGGTCAAGGGGTTGCGCGCCTATGGCGAGTTGAAGAAGGACAAGCGCGCCGCGACGGTGACCGCCGAGGATTTGTTCGGCGGCCTCGCCGGCATGCTCTCGGTCTACGTCCGGGAGCCGCAGTTCCAGGGCCAGACCAAGGAGAAGCTCACCAGCCCGGAAGCCGCCCGGCTGGTCGAGGCGGCGCTGCGCGACCACTTCGACCATTGGCTGGCCGGCGACCCCACCACTGCCGGCAACCTGCTGGCCTGGGCGATCGAGCGGGCCGAGGACCGCATCCGCCGGCGCGAGCTGAAGGACATGCCGCGCAAATCGGCGACCCGGAAGCTGCGGCTGCCGGGCAAACTGACCGATTGCTCCCGCGAGAGCGCCGAGGGCACCGAGCTGTTCCTGGTCGAGGGCGATAGCGCCGGCGGCTCGGCCAAGCAGGCGCGCGACCGGGAGACCCAGGCGGTCCTCCCGCTACGGGGGAAAATCCTCAACGTCGCCTCGGCCAGCGCCGACAAGCTGCGCGGCAACCAGGAGCTGAAGGATCTGGTGGAGGCGCTGGGCTGCGGCGCCGGCGAGCGTTTCGACATGGCCCGGCTGCGCTATGGCCGCGTCGTCATCATGACCGATGCCGATGTCGATGGCGCGCATATCGCCGCGCTGCTGATGACCTTCTTCTACAAGGAGTTGCCGGAACTGGTCCGCCAGGGCCGGGTGCATCTGGCGCAGCCGCCGCTGTACCGGCTGCAGCATGGTGGGAAGTCGATCTACGCCAAGGACGACGCCGACCGCGAACGCATCCTGAAGAAGGAATTCAAGCCGAGCCAGAAGGTCGAGGTCAGCCGCTTCAAGGGGCTCGGCGAGATGCCGCCGGCGGCGCTGAAGGAGACCACCATGGACCCGAAGCGGCGCACCCTGCTGAAGGTGGTGCTGCCGCCCGAGGAACGGGTGCGCACCGCCGAGCTGATGGAGGCGCTGATGGGGCGCCGGCCGGAGCTGCGGTTCAAATTCATCCAGGAGAATGCGGCGAAGCTGGATGTGGCGGAGGTGGATGTCTGAGGGGGCAACGCCCCTTCATTCCTTCCCGCGCAACCCCGCTTCCCGATGTCCCGGAAGAACTGCGCTGGCACCTGCGCCATTCCCGTAGCCAAGACCCGTGCCGGGGCCGGTCCGTCAAGCCGTTGCGGCGAATTCCGGCTCGGCGAAGACCTGCCTGGCCAGGGCGAAGGCCTCCCCGGCAGCAGCGAGGCCGTGCCGGACCGCGCGGATTTCACCCGGATGGTGAGTTACCCGCCGAAGCCGGCCGAATGATCAGTCGACCGCCGCCGCCGGCCCGCGCGGCCGGCTCTTGTTCCAGACGGTGCGGATCGCCTCGCTGACCCCGAGCGGGTCGGGCACGCCCTTCAGCACATGCACCTCCTCCGGGCTGCGGCCCTCCACCGACTTGATCACGATGTCGCCGATGCCCACCAGCCGCTGGTACAGGTTGCGGGTCGAGACCACGTCGCGGATGCGGAACACCTCCACGTCGTCGCGCACCTTGGTCCAGAAGCCGGATTCGATGACGATCCGCTCGTTGGTGATGGTGATGCGCTGGCGGCCGAGGAAGGGCAGCCCGAGCAGCAGCACGGCCAGGGCGCCGCGGCCGAGGCCGAAGGACCGCTTGGTTTCACGGGTGGTCAGAACGGTGGTTTCGGACATGCGTCGCCTCGACCTGGGGCCGGTCCATCGGGCGATGGGCACCAGCGGATGGGCCCGGATGGTGACCGGCCCGGGCGGGCAGCGCAACGAGGGCCGCGGGGGTGACCAGGCCACGATCATGCGGCGCGGTGATGTTGCCCGCCGCGGTTCGGCCAACTATCGGTTTGCCGCTGCAGAAATCCATCACGGTTTGAGGAGAAAAACCGTTAGTCTGGCCAGCCGCGCCATCCCGCGCCGACGGCACCCGGGTCCGCCGGCGTCCGGCCCAGTGCCTATCCGTATCGAACGCCTTTGCCGGGTGCCGAGGCAGAACAAGGACATGCGCTTGCCCAACGCCGGCCGTGCCGAGCCTTGCGGAGCATCTTACAGGTGACGCAGCCCCAGGCTTCGTCCGGGACTGAGTCCGGCCGGCCGGCTTCAAGCCCCGCCCCCACCGCCGGACCGATTCGCGCGGCGGGGAGCGAAGCCGGGCACAGCCGAACCAGGCGGGGCCAGCCGGCCAGGCGGCCGCATCGCTCACTGGCCTGGCTGCTGGCCGGGGCCATCGCCCTGCCGGCCAGCATCCTGGCCGCCGGGGCCTGGCTCGCCTGGACCGCGCAGTGGCGGGAGGCCGGGACCGAGCTCGCCCGGGCGGCCGAGGCCAGCGCCGATTATACCACCCGGTTGCTGCTCAACTACTCCATTGCCGCGAGCCGGGTGGATGATCTGCTGCGCGGCCTGACCGACGCCGAGATCCGCGACCGGGAGGCCGAGCTGCATCACGCGGCGCAGGCGCTGGTCCGCCAGCTGCCGCAGGCTTCCGCCGCCTATGTGCTGGACCGCTTCGGAGTACCGCTGGTCGCGGCGGACCGGCTGCCGGTACCCCGCATCTCGGCCGCGGCGGATCGCGATTTCTTCGCCGCCCTGTCGGCACCGGACGCGCCGCCGGTGCATATCAGCCAAGTCTATGCGAGCCGGTTCGACGGCCGGCCGTTCTTCGCCGTGAGCCGGCGCCGCAGCAATACCGGCAATCCGCCGCAGCCGGATGGCTTCGACGGCCTGGTGAACCTTTCGGTCGAACCGGCACCGCTGGCGGAGGGCCTCCGGCGCCTCATCGTCAGTCCCGGCGATATCATCGCCCTGATCCGGGCCGATGGGGCGATCCTGGCGCGGACCCGGGAGGGCAAGGCGCGCCTCTCCAGGCTGCCGCCGGAAAGTCAGTTCCGCCACCATGCCGATGCGGGGGTGCTGGCCGTCACCTACCACGCGCCGGCCGCCGTCGATGGCGAGCCGCAGCTGATCTCGCTTCGCCGGCTGGACCGGCTGCCGGTCTATGTCGCCGTCATCCGCCCGCGCAGCGCCATCGCCGCCGCGTGGTGGCAGGCGGTGCGGCCGCAGCTCGCCATCGGCCTGCCGGCGATGCTGGCGCTGCTGGCGCTCGCCCTGCTGGTCCGCCGCAGCCAGCTCGACCTGATCGCCGCCAACGACACGCTGGAGGCCCGGGTCGCCGACCGCACCGCGACGCTGGAGGAGGTCTCCCAGGCCCTCGACCTCACCCCCTGCATGATCACCGACCTCGACGGCCGGGTCAGCCATTGGTCGGCCGGCTGCGTCAGGCTCTATGGCTATTCGCGCGACGAGGCGCTGGGCCGCAGGGTGAGCGACATGCTGGACACGTAATTCCCCGCCGGCGGACGTCAGGTACTGCTCGCCACCCTGCTCCGGCACGGCCAGTGGCAGGGCGAGTTGCGCCAGGTGCGGCGCGTCGGCTCGCG
>JAQGIA010000408.1 GCA_028291445.1 Belnapia sp. | reverse complement strand
GCCGACAACCCGCTGAAGCATGCCCCGCATACCGCCGCCGAGGTCATGGCGACGGAATGGACGCATCCCTATAGCCGGGAGGAGGCGGCCTTCCCGCTGCCCTTCGTCCGCGCCCACAAGTACTGGCCGCCGGTGAAGCGCGTCGACAACGTCTATGGCGACCGCAACCTGGTCTGCACCTGCGCGCCGCTCGAGGCCTATGCCCAGGCCATGCATCTCCAGGCGGCCGAGTGACGGTGAAGCCCTGGTGCCGGACCGGCACCCGGACGGTCCATCAGGACCGCTGGGTGCATCTCCGGGCCGATACCTGGGTTACCGGGGAGGGCAAGGTGCTCGACCCCTGGTACATGCTGGAATGGACCGACTGGGTGCATGTGGTCGCCCTGACGCCGGATGACCGGATGGTGCTGGTTCGCCAGTTCCGTCCGGGCGCCGGCGCCGCCATCCTTGAATTGCCGGGCGGGATGATGGAGGCGCAGGATGCCGATCCCGTCGCTGCCGGCCAGCGTGAATTCACCGAGGAAACCGGCTATGCCGCCACCAGCTTTCGCTTGGTGAGCGCGCTGCGCCACGACCCGGCCCATGCCGGCAACCATCTGCAGGTGATCCTCGCCGAGGGCGTCACCCCGGCTGGTGCCCAGGATCTCGATCCTGGCGAAGAAATCACGGTCGAGACCCTGCCGATCGGTACGGTGCTGGCCGGATTAGCGGATGGGTTGATCGGCGATGCGGGGCATGTCGGCGCCATCCTGCTGGCGTTGCGGGCGGCTGGTCGCATAAGCTTCTGAATGCCCGGTCCATTCGTTTACCCAGCCGCCTTTGCCGCCCGTGCCTTGAACGAGCCGGGGCGGCTTTCCGCCCGGATTTTCAGCCATGGCACGCTTGAGGTCCGCTGGTATGCCCCGCATGGCGTCGACCCGCAGACGCCGCACACCAGGGACGAGGCCTATGTCATCGCCAGCGGCGAAGGCCATTTCCGCTGCGAGGGCGTGCTGACGCCCTGCCGCACCGGCGATCTGGTCTTCGCCCCCGCCAAGGCTGAGCACCGCTTCGAGGGTTTCTCCGAAGATTTCGCCACCTGGGTCATCTTCTACGGAGCTGAGGGTGGTGAGGCGGCTTGAATCAATCCGGCTGAACCGCGTCGCCAGGCCGGCGTTGCCTCCGCATGAGCACATCAGGCAAGCCGACCGGCGCGGCGGAGACGATGAACTCCGCCGACCCCGCGTCGAAGACAACCGCGGCCAAGGTACAACAGGGTGACACCACCCAGAATCCCAGGGCCAAGGTCCCTTCCGACCTTTATCCTGACCCGCCCGGCGTCACGGATACGACACCGGGCGGCCGCGATGATTAGGCTTTCTTGAGGCGCGGCGGCTCGATTCCCGCGAGCTGGCACTGCGCATCCAGCATCGCCGAGAAATCCTTTTGCCCCCAGCCACGCCCGCGGGCGCTGCTGAAAGCCTCCCGCGCGATCGCCGCCACCGGCAGCGTCACCTTCGCCGCATTCGCCGCCTGCACGATCAGCGACAGGTCCTTGTGCGCCAGGTCGATCGAGAAGCCCGGCACGATATCCCCGGCCAGCACCTTGTTCGGCCAATTCACCTTGAGCTGCCCGTTCGTGGCCGTCGTGCCGTGCAGCACCTCCAGCGTCTTCTCCAGGTCGAGGCCGAAGGCAGCCGCCAGCGACAGCGCCTCGGCATTCAGCTGGCAGAGGATGATGGCGAGGTAGTTGTTCACCAGCTTGCTGCGGGTGCCGGCACCCGGCCCGCCGCAGTGATGCACGGTGGTGCCCATCGCCTCCAGCAGCGGCTTCACCCGGGCGAAATCGGCGTCCGAGGCGCCGACCATGAACAGCGATTCACCACGGTCCGCATGCCAAGCCAGCCGGCCGACCGGCGCATCGACGAAACCGACGCCTTTCGCGGCGCAGGCGGCGGCCAGGGCATCCGTGGTCTCCGGATCGACCGTGGACATGTCCATGACCAGCCCGCCCGGCGCGAGATTGGCCAGGATGCCATCCGCGCCCAGCACCAGCGCCTGCACTTCCTTCGGTCCCGGCAGCATGGTCAGCACCACGTCGCTGGCGCCCGCCACGGCCGCCGCGCTGCCGACCGAGGCGGCGCCCAAGGCTTCCAGCGCCGCGACCGGACCGGGCGCGATATCATGCACCGTCAGCGGGAATTGCTTGCGGCGGATATTGGAGGCCATGCCGCAGCCCATGCGGCCGAGCCCGATGAAGCCGATCTTGTCACGCGCCTGATCCATGCTGTCGCCACTCCCTGAAGGGGGCGGAGACTGGCATCGCGTGGGCCGTCCGGAAAGATGCGCCTCGTTGCGCTCAAGGCCCATTCCGCGCAATCTGTCGCACCGAGGAACACCAAGGGAGATGTCCTGAATGGATCGCCGCCGCTTTATCGCGACGGGTGCCGCCGGCACCGCCGGCGCCGTTACGCTTGCCGCCCCGAATCTCGCCTCCGCCCAGCCGCGGATCCGCTGGCGCTGCCCGGGCAGCTTCCCGAAATCGCTCGATACCCTGTACGGCACCCAGGAGTACATCGCCAGGCGCGTGTCGGAAATGACCGATGGCGCCTTCCAGATCCAGGTCTTCGGCCCCGGCGAATTGGTGCCCGCGTTGCAGGTGATGGACGCGGTCGGCGCCGGCAACGTCGAGTGCGGCTATACCAGCGGCTACTACTACCTCGGCAAGGACCCCTCCCTCGCGCTGGTCACCTGCCTGCCCTTCGGGCTGTCCTCGCGCCAGCACTGGGCCTGGCTGACCCATGGCGGCGGCCGCGACATGTACACCGAGGTCTATCGCGACCAGGGCGTCGTCGGCATCCCGGCCGGCAATACCGCGGCGCAGATGGGCGGCTGGTTCCGCAAGGAAATCAAGTCGGTCGAGGACCTCAAGGGTCTCAAGTTCCGCATCGCCGGCTATGGCGGCAACGTGCTGGGCAAGCTCGGCGTGGTCACCCAGCAGATCGGCGGGCCGGACATCTATCCGGCGCTGGAGCGCGGCGTGATCGACGGCGCCGAATGGGTCGGGCCCTACGACGACGAGAAGCTCGGCTTCAACCGGGTCGCCCAGTTCTACTACTACCCCGGCTGGTGGGAGTATTCGCCCTCGATCGACCTGATGGTGAACGCCGCCGCCTACGAGGCGCTGCCGGCGCAGTACAAGGCCGTGCTGAACGCCGCCTGCACCGAGGCCTGGCACTGGATGGCGGCACGCTACGACGTGTTGAACCCGGCCGCGCTGCGCCGGCTCATCGCCTCCGGCACCCAGCTCCGCGGCTTCCCGCGCGACGTGCTGACCGCCTGCTACCGGGCCAGCCAGGAGCTATACGCGGAAATCGGCGCGACCAATCCCCGCTTCAAGCGCATCCATGAGAAGTGGGACGCCTTCCGGCTGGAGCAGACCCAATGGCTGCGGGTTGCCGAGGACTCGCTGGGTAATTTCCTCGCTGCGGCGACGGCCCAGAGATAAAAAAAGGGCCGGGAGAAGGCATTCTCCCGGACCCTCATCTATTTCCATTCCTCGGGCAAAAAGGCGGGGAGGCTATTTCCTCCCCGGTCTTCCTTCAGCGCGCCGGCATCCGCACATGGCGCAGCTGGATGTAGTTGTCCGCCGTCTGCGGCACTTCCACGCCCTGCCGCGCCGCCCAGACGATCTGCTGCTGGTGCAGCGGGATATATCCCACATCCTCCTGCAGCACCTTGCTGGCCTGGCTGATCAGCGCCTGCCGCTTGGCGGTATCGGTCTCGACCGCGATCTGATCGACCAGGCTGTCGAAGGTCCGGTTCGAATAGCCGCCGTTGTTGAACACGCCGCGGCTGCCGTCCCGCGTCGCCGCCAGGCTGAACAGCGCATTATGCGCATCCGAGGTCGAAGGGGTCCAACCCAGCATATAGAAGCTGGTGTTGTAGCGAGGCCCGTTCACCTCGGCGAAGAAGCGCGCCCGGGTCTGTGCATTCAGCGTCACCCGGATGCCGATACGGGCCAGCATGGCGACGGTCGCGGTGCAGATCGCCTCGTCGTTCACGTAGCGGTCGTTCGGGCAATCGAGCGTCACGCCGAAGCCGTTGGGATAGCCGGCCTCGGTCAGCAGCTGCTTCGCCGCATTGATGTTCACCGCCGGCCGCACGTCGTCGGCCTCGACGAAGCCGTTCACCCCCGGCCCATAGAGCAGGTTCGAAGGGCGGGACTGGCCGCGCATGACGGTACGCTGGATGGCGTTCACGTCGATCGCCAGCAGCATGGCGCGGCGCACCCGCACGTCCTGGAAGGGATTCTTGCCCTGTACGTCGGATTTCAGCAGCTGCGGCCGCATCTGGTCCATGCCGAAGTAGATGGTCCGCAGCTCCGGCCCCTGGATGATGCGCACCCCCGGCGTCCGGTTGATGCGCTCCACGTCCTGCGGCGGGACGGTATAGACGAAGTCCACCTCGTTCGAGAGCAGCGCCGCGACGCGGGTCGCGTCGTTGGCGATGATGTTCAGCTCGACGCGTTGCAGGTTATGGGTCGGCTTGTCCCACCAGCCCGGGTTCGGCACCAGCACGGTGCGACGATCCGGCTCGCGGCTCTGCAACAGGAACGGGCCGGTGCCCATGGCGTTGCGGGTGGCGAAATTCTCGCCGCGTGCGGTGAGGTCGGCCGGCCGGGTCGCATCGTTCTTCTCGGACCAGGCCTTGGAGAACATGCCCCAATTGGTGATTTCCTGGATCAGGATGGGGTTCGGCACGGCGGTTTCGAATTCCACCGTGAAGTCGTCGATCTTGCGGATCTCCTTCACCGAGGCCAGCACGGACTGGATATTGGAGCCCGGCGCCCGTGCCCGCTGCGCGCTGAAGACCACGTCATCCGCGGTGAAGGGCGTGCCGTCGCTGAACTTCACGCCCTGGCGCAGATGGAAGCGCCACACGGTGGGGGAGGGCTGTTCCCAGCTGACCGCCAGTGCCGGCTCCGGCTGCATCTGGATGTTTCGCCGCACCAGCGGCTCGTAGAAATTGGACCCGAAGGCCAGCAGGAAGGTTTCCTGCCGCGTATAGGGATCCATCGAATTGACGTCGCCGTCATTTGCCCAGCGGAAGGTCTGGGCGTGGGCGCCCCCGGGAATGGTCAAGGCGGTGCCGCAGAGCAGGGCGGCGGCCAGGGCAATACGGCGCATGGATAAAGGGTCTCCCAGCGAGATCGATACCGGAAGGTAGCTTGCGCTGGGGGCACCGCAAAGCAAAACGGGGACCTCGCGGCCCCCGTTTCAACAGCCGATGTCCTGGGTGGAGAGGTTCAGGCGCGCAGCTTGGTCGGCAGGCTGGCCACCGCGCTGTCGATCAGCGCCGCATCCGCCTTGGCGTCGATCCGTTCGGCGATCACGCTGCGCGCGGCCGCCACGGCGATCTCGGTCGCGGCACCCCGCACTTCCGCCACCGCCCCGGCTTCCGCCGCCGCGATGCGGTCGAGCGCCATGCGCTCGCGCCGCTTGGCCGAGCCTTCGGCCTCGGCAGCCGCGGCCTCGCCGACGCGCTGGGCTTCCACCTTCGCGCGCTGCATCAGCTCGGCCGCCTCGGCCAGCGCCGTGGCGCGGTCGGCCTCGGCCTGCTTCAGCAGGGCCTCGGCCTCGGTCCGCAAGCGGGAGGCTTCGGCCAGATCGGCCCTGACCTGCGCGGCGCGCCCGTCGAGCATTTCAGTGATCTTCGCCCAGGCCATCCGGCCGACCAGAGCAAGGAAGATGAAAAAGCTGACGGCAACCCAAAACTTCGGGTCGAGGTAGAAGTGTTCGTAGTGGTGAGCCATCAGCCGCGCCCCCCTGCTGCCAGGGGCCGGGCCGCAAGCTCGCGGTCGACCGCCTTGGTCACGGCAGCGCTGTCGGTGCTGCCGATCAGCCGCATCACCAGCGCATCCGCCGTCTCGGTCGCCACTTGGCGCAGCGCGCCCATGGCGGCGTCGCGGGCGCCGGCGATCTGCCGCTCGGCGGCCTCGATCTGTGCGGCGAGCTTGGTGTTGAGCGCCTCGGCACGGCTGGCCGCTTCCGCCTGCGCCTGCTGGGTCGCGGTATTGATCGCGGCCTGGGACTCGGCCCGCGCCTTGGCGGTTGCCGCCTGGTGCTCGGCCATCGCCGCATCGGCCCGCTGCTTCGCCGCCTGCGCCGTCTCGAGGTCGCCGTCGATCCGCGCCCGCCGCGCTGCCAGCACGCCTTCGACCTGCGGCAGCGCGTATTGCGCCATCACGAAATACAGCGCGCCGAAGATGATCAGCATCCAGACGACCTGGGCGATCGTCCAGGGATTGGCGAAATCGAGCTGCGGCATGCCGCCGCCGCTCGATTCCGGTCGCCCGTGCTCGGCCGCCACCTGCGCCATGGCGGGCATGGCCCCCAGGGTCAGCACGATGGCCAGCCGGCCAAGACTGCCCAGAGTTACCTTGTTCATGCTCGTCTCCCTTGCATGCCGGACGAGGGGCAGCGGCGTGCTGCCCCCCGGTCGCGCGGCAATGCTCAGGTGAAGAGGATGAGGAAGGCGATCAGCAGGGCGAACAGCGCCACCGCTTCGGTCAGGGCGAAGCCCAGGATGCCGATCGGGAAGACGATGTCCCGGGCGCCCGGGTTGCGCGCCACGCTGCTGATCAGCGAGGAGAAGATGTTGCCGATCCCGAGACCGACGCCGAACAGCGCGATGACGGCGATACCGGCCCCGAGGGCCTTGGCGGCGGCGACTT
>JAQGIA010000397.1 GCA_028291445.1 Belnapia sp. | reverse complement strand
CATCCTTACCAGGGAGGATGCTTACGCGGTCATACGATTCTTTTGGCACGATCCGGGCATGCTGCCGGATGCCTTCACCGAGGCGGATGTCAATTTCGCTCAGGGCCTGCTCGTCGAGGCCATCGATGCGACCTGTGCAATGGGATACGTGGAGATCATTTTCGACAATTTCTTCATGAAGGTGCCGCGGGACCTGAATAATTTGCTCGGCATGCTGAAGAAGGTAGCCAAGGCGGCTGCCAAGCATTGGTGGAAACACGCTACCGACAAAGATCTAGCGGACCCGAAGATCTATGAGACGGTGCGGGTATCACTCGCGCGAAACTTCCGTTCGACCTGGGACATTCGCAAAGCGACAGGCGAATTAATTTACTGACCGGCCGGAGCAGCCTGGGCCATGCTCGCCAGATGCAGGCCAGGCCCTGCCCTTGACCGCGGCCGGCGCCCGCTGTCCCATCGGCGCATCCAAGGGAGGACTGACCGATGCGCGCCTGGGCCGTGGTCGAAACGGGTAAGCCATTGCAGGAAATCGAGTTGCCGACGCCGGAGCCCAAGGGCTTCGAGGTGCTGCTCGCCGTGACGCATGCCGGCGTCTGCCATTCCGACCTGCATATCTGGGAAGGCGAATACGACCTCGGCAGCCGCGGCAAGATGCGGCTGACCGATCGCGGCGTGACGCTGCCGCTGGCCATGGGCCACGAGATCGTCGGGCGGGTCGTGAAGCTCGGCCCGGATGCCGCCAACCAGGGCAGCAAGGTGGGCGACATCCGCGTCGTCTTCCCCTGGGTCGGCTGCGGCAAATGCCCGGCCTGCCTGCGCGACGAGGAGAACATGTGCCCGAACGGACGCAGCCTCGGCGTCTACCAGAATGGCGGCTATGCGACGCACGTGCTGGCGACGCATGTGAAGCACCTGATCGACATCGAGGGCGTCGACCCCTCGTTGGCGGCGACCTATGCCTGCTCCGGCGTGACGGTCTATTCCGCCATCAACAAGCTGATGCCGATGGACCCGGATGAGCCGGTGGTGCTGGTCGGCGCCGGCGGGCTGGGGCTGAACGCCATCTCGATCCTGAAGGCGCTGGGCCACCGCCGCATCTGCATCGTCGACGTGGCCGAGGATAAGCTGGCGGCGGCCAAGGCGCAGGGGGCCACGGATACCGTGCTGGCCGGGCCGGAGGGCACCACCCAGCGCATCATCGAGGCCTGCGGCGGACCGGTCGCCGGCGTGGTCGATTTGGTGAACGGCACCCAGACCGCGCGCTTCGCCTTCGATGCGCTGCGCAAGGGCGGCAAGCTGGTGCAGGTCGGGCTGTTCGGCGGCGAGCTGAACATCCCGCTGCCGCTGATGCCGATCAAGGCGCTGACCATCCAGGGCAGCTACGTCGGCGACGTGAAGGAGCTGCGCGCGCTGATCGGCATCGCGAAGAAGGGCCTGATCCCGCCGATCCCGATCGAGAACCAGCCGCAGCGCAATGCCGATGCCGTGCTGCACCGGCTGAAGGAAGGCAAGATCACCGGCCGCGTGGTGCTGGTGGCGGAGTGACCGGGGGCGGGACGGACGCTGCCTTCGTCCCGCCCTTTCCGCCGCGCCCGGACCGGCTGCCGCCCTGGCGGCAGCCGGTCCGGGATGGCCGGCGCAACAGCCTGCTGGTGCTGCCCCGCATCGCGTGTGAGCGGGACCTGCTGGCCACCCGGGTGCTGGCCCGGGAGGTGGTGCTCTGCAACAGCCCGGCCAGCGTGCAGGAGGTCTTCGTCGACCGGCACGAGGTCTTCCAGCACAAGAGCCCGCAGCACCGCTTCGCCCTGATCCCGCTGCTGGGGGGACGGGCTCTTCGTCAGCGACGGGCCGCTCTGGCGGGAGCGCCGGCGCTGGCCGATACCAGCATCGGCGGCCGGGCGGTGCGGCGGGGGACGCTGGCGGTGGCGATCCCCCTGGCTGCTGCATCGCCGGCCGCAACTCTGGAAGCAGCCGGACGCCTTCCTACCGGCCCGCTCCTGCCCGGCGCGGCGCGGCCGCCACGGCATGGCTATATCCTTTCGGGACCGGTCCGCGGATCTGCACCGGGCAGCAATTCGGCCTGATGGAGGCGGTGATCGCCCTGGCCAGCCTGGCGCAGGATGCACGGCTGCGGCTGGCCCCCGGCGCCGCGGTGATGCCGGTGGCACGGCTGACCCTGCGGCCAGGCGAGGCGCTGCCGGTGCTGCGGGTAGCGCGCCAGGCCGGCGCCGCGTGGCAACCAACCCGTCAGGGCGCGTCCGCCAGCCCGTCCCAATGCTCGCCCCAGCGGTCGAGGTAGGTGATGTCGCGCAGCGGGCCGCGGCCGACCGGGCCAAACTTGCCCATGGGGTAGCCGACCGGGATGATCGCGTAGGAATGCACGCCGGGCGGCAGGCCGAGCGCCGCCTCGGATTCCGCCTCGTACAGCAGGTGGCGGGTGGTGAGCGTGGCGCCGAGGCCGAGCGCCCGGGCGGCAAGCAGCATGTTCTGCACCGCCGGATAGACCGAGGCGCCGGACCAGCGGCTGGGCCTGGCCTCCTCCAGACAGGCAACGATCCAGACCGGGGCTTCGTGGAAATGCTCGGTCAGGTATTCCACGGCGGTGTGCTGGCGGTGGTAGCGCTCGGCGGTGCTGCCCGGCGGCGGCGCGCTGGCGGCGTAGCGCGGGCCGACCACCTCGTCGAAGGCCTTCTTGTACCAGCGCTGCACCGCCTGCTTGATCGCCGGGTCCTTGATGACCAGGAAGCGCCATTTCTGGGTATTGCCGCCATTGGCGGCCGAGGCGCCGGCGCG
>JAQGIA010000385.1 GCA_028291445.1 Belnapia sp. | reverse complement strand
TCTGGGCGGTCGAGCCCGAGGGCTGGGACGATACGAGGCTCAGCCTCGCCGCCGGCCACCGCATCGCCAATGACGGCACCGGGCCGGGCCTCTGCGATTCGCTGCTCTCGAAGCAGCCGGGCGCCATCACCTTTCCGATCAACCTGGCCCGCCTCGCCGGCGGCGTCGCGGTGACCGAGGCCGAGGTCTTCCGCGCCATGCGCTTCGCCTTCGAGCATCTGAAGATCGTCGCCGAGCCGGGTGGCGCGGTGGCGCTGGCGGCGCTGCTGGCCGGCAAGCTGGATGCCCGGGGCCGTTGCTTCGGCCTGGTCATCAGCGGCGGCAATGTCGATCCGGCGGTCTTCGCCCGCGCCTTGCAGGCCACCCCCTTGGCCGCCGCATGATACGCCTCGGCCTCCGCCGCCGGCCGGTGCTGCTGGCGGCGGCGGCGGCCGGGCTCGGCGCCGGCGTCCTCGCCCGGTTGCTGGGGCTGCCCTGGCCCAGCGCGGTGCTGTTCGGCTGGTGCGCCCTGGTGCTATCCCATGCCATCCCGAGCTTCGTGCTGATGCAGCGATCGACCCCGGATTCCATCCGCCGCCGCGCCGAGGAGCTGGACGAGGGGGAGGCGGCGGTGCTGGCCGGCAGCCTGGCCGCGGCCATCGCCTCGGTCGGCGCGGTCTTCTGGTACTTGGCCTCGGCCGAGGGGCCGGCGACGCCGCGCCAGGTGGTGCTGGCGCTCGCCACCATCGCGCTGTCCTGGGCCTTCGTGCACATGTTGTTCGCGACGCGCTACGCGCACGAATACTGGCAGCAGGGCGGCGGGCTGGAATTCCCGAAGAGCGCCCGGCCCGACGAGGATGCGCCGGACTTCTCCGATTTCCTCTACTTCGCCTTCACCATCGGCATGACCTTCCAGACCTCGGATGTCGGGGTCAGCCTGCGGCTGCTGCGCCAGCTGACCCTGGTCCACGCGCTGGTCTCCTTCCTGTTCAACGCGGTGATCCTGGCGGTCGCGGTCAACCTCGCGGCCAGCCTGGCCGCCTGAGCCAGCCGGCCAGCCAGGCCGCCCGGCCGCGCCTCCCGGCGGTCCCGGCGCCAATCACCCCGCCGGTCGGTCGAGTGAAGATTTCACATTGCCATGGCCGCTCGCAGGCGCTTTCTCTGAGGAATTGCGCCTGGACCGCCAGGTATCCGTAAAGGGAGTAAAACGGCATGGCCCGGGCGATGATTGGCCGGACGGTGCGGCGGCTGCGGCAGGAACAGGGGCTGGCCCAGCAGGCGCTGGCCGCCCGCCTCGGCATCTCCGCCAGCTACCTGAACCTGATCGAGCACGACCAGCGCGCCGTCACCCCCATCCTGCTGCTCAAGCTGACCGAGGCGTTGCAGGTCGATATCGCCGCCCTCTCGGGCCTCAGGGAGAAGGCGCTGGAAACCGGGTTGCGCGAGGTGCTTTCGGACCCGCTGCTCGGCCTCGACCAGGTGCCGGAGGATGAGATCGCCACCCTCGCCGGCAGCGCCCCCAATGCCGGCCGCGCCATGCTCGCGCTGTATCGTGCCTGGCGCGTGGCGCGCGAGGACAGCGGCGGCATCGCCCTGCCGACCGGGCGGCACATCCTGCTGCCGACCGAGGAGGCGCGGGACTTCTTCCACGACCGTGCCAACCACTTCGCCGTGCTCGAAGCCAAGGCGGAAGCGATCGCCACCGAGCTGCGCGTCACCGCCCCGTCCGAGATGAACCATGCGGTGGCCCAGCGGCTGCGCGAGCAGCACGGGCTGATGGTCGCCGTCACCGCCCCGAGCACCACGCTGCGCCGCTACGATCCCGCCGGGCGGCGGCTGGAATTATCGGAAGCCCTGCCGCGTGAAAGCCGCGGTTTCCACCTCGCCTTCCAGCTCATGCTGCTGGAGGCCGGGGAGGCGGTGCAGGCCGCGCTGGCCGGCTTCGAGCCATCCAGCACCGAGGCCGCGGCGCTGATCCGCAGCGGCCTGCTGGACTATGCCGCCAGGGCGCTGCTGATGCCCTACCAGCCCTTCGCCACTGCCGCCCGCGCCCTGCGGCACGACGTGGAGGCGCTGGCCGCCCGCTTCGGCGTCAGCTTCGAGCAGGCCTGCCACCGGCTGGCCACCCTGCAACGGGAGGGCGCCCGCGGCGTGCCCTTCTTCTTCCTGCGGGTCGATCCCGCCGGCAACGTCGACAAGCGCTTCGGCGCCGCCGGCTTCCCCTTCGCCCGCTTCGGCGGCTCCTGCCCGAAATGGATCATCCACCACGGCTTCTCGACCCCCGGCACGGTCCGGGTGCAATTGGCCCAGCTGCCGGATGGCGGCGCCTTTTTATGCTTCGCGCGCACCGTGCAAGGCGTGCCGACCCGCTGGGGCGAGCCGGCGGCGGTGCATGTCGTCGCCATGGGCTGCGGCCTGAACCGGGCGTCGGAAGTGATCTATGGCGATGGGCTGGACCTGGAACACGCCATGGTCGGCATCGGCCTGTCCTGCCGGCTGTGCGACCGGCAGGACTGCCGCAGCCGCGCCTTCCCGCCGCTGGAACACCGGCTGGCGCTGGACCCGACGGTGACCCCCGCGGCGCCTTACCAATTCCGCGTCCCGAAGCGGTGACCGGCGGGCGGGCTTGCCGGTCGCCGCGACCACTGTTCCTTCAGAGTTGCGTGTGCTTGGCAGTTCTACCAAGGGTTCAGCAAGCGCTGTGCCAAATCGCCCGCGTCGCGATTAATCACCCTGTCATGCCAGATGCGGCCGACAGCCCCTTGACCGCGAGGCAAAGGACCGCGACCCTTGCCAATCGCCTCAGCTTGGCTTCGCAAGAAGCCTTGAGGCAGGCCGCGCACCGAGGATGGGGCGCGGCTCCAGGAGCACCCGAGAGTTTCCGACATGGCCAAGAACGAGAGCTGGCGCCCCCGTAAGCCCCGCAAGCGCGGCTTCGACGACGATACACCCGAATTCGGCGGAAGCAGTGGAGGCTGGGCACCGCCCCCGCCGTCCTTCGCGACCGGCGGTCCCCCGATCATCCGATCGCCCTCGGTCTTCGCCTCCGGGCCGGAGCTGAAGGCCACGGTCAAATGGTTCAACCCGGAAAAGGGGTTCGGCTTCGTCGAGCTCGGTGACGGCTCGGGCGATGCATTCCTGCACGTCTCGGTCCTGCAGCGGGTCGGCGCCGATGCCGTGAACCCCGGCGCCGGGCTGCGCATCCGCGTCGGCCCCGGCCAGAAGGGCCAGCAGGTGACCGAGGTGCTGGAGATCACCAGCCAGGGCGACGCAACCCCCGCCCCGCGCGGCGCCCCGGCCGGCGGCGGCTATGGCGACCGCGGCGGCGACCGGGGCGGCTTCGGCAGCCCGCGTCCGCCGCGCCCGCCCATGGGCGGCGGTGGTGGCGGTGGCTTCGCGCCGCAGGGTGATGCGCAGGAATTGCGTGGCACCGTGAAGTGGTACAGCGCGGAGAAGGGCTTCGGCTTCGTCTCCCCGGAAGGTGGCGGACGGGACGTCTTCGTCCACGCCACCGCGCTCGAGCGCAGCGGCCTCACCCCCCTGACCGAAGGCCAGGCGGTGAACATGAAGGTCGTGCAGGGCAAGAAGGGTCCGGAAGCGGCGACGCTGACGAAGGACTGAGTGCCTGACCCCCGGGCCGCGGCAACGCGGCCCGGGACTTCGGCGGTTGC
>JAQGIA010000374.1 GCA_028291445.1 Belnapia sp. | reverse complement strand
AGCGGGCTTGGCAGGGTCGCGGGCACCGGCGGCGCGGCGCAACGCATCGCCAGCACGTCTTCCGGCAGCGAGAGCACCACCGGGCCGGGGACGCCGCCCATGGCCATGGCATAGGCGCGGGCGATGTACTCGGGGGCCTGGTCGGGGTCGGTAACCTCGCCCACCCATTTCGCCACGCCGCGGAACATGTTGGCGTAGTCGATTTCCTGGAAGGCATTGCGCCGCAGGTCGCGCTTCTCCACCTGGCCGATCAACAGGATCAGCGGCACGGCATCCTGCTCGGCGGTATGCACGGCGATGCTGGCGTTGCAGGCGCCGGGGCCGCGGGAGACCAGCACCACGCCGGGGCGGCCGGTCAGCTTGGCATCGGCCACCGCCATGAAGCCGGCGCCGCCCTCGGAGCGGCAGGTGACGAGATCGAGGCTGTCATGGGCATGCAGCGCATCGAGCAGGGCGATGTAGCTCTCGCCCGGCACGCAGAAGGCGCGGTCGATGCCTTGGGCGGCCAGGAATTCCACGATGCGTTCGGCGGCGGTGGCCATTGTTGGGCGTCTCCCTCGGTCGGAGATGCCTAGCGCCGCCGCCGCCGCGCGCCAAGCGGGGTCAGGCGCGGTGGCGGCGGATCAGCCGGCCCGGGGTGGCGCCGGTCAGGCCGCTGCCGCCACGGAAGGTGGTGACGCCGTTGGTCCAGACCTCCTCGATGCCCTCCGATTCCTGCTTGGGGTCCTCGAAGGTGGCGCGGTCGATGATCCGGTGCGGGTCGAACAGCACCAGATCGGCATAGGCCCCCGGCTTGAGCACCCCGCGGTCCACCATGCCGAACAGCGAGGCGGTGCGGCCGGTCATCTTGTGGATGGCGGTCTCCATGTCCATCAGCCCGAGCTGGCGGGAATAGAAGCCCAGCACGCGGGGGAAGGTGCCCCAGAGCCTCGGGTGCGGATGCGCGTCATGCGGGATGCCGTCCGAGCCGATGACCGACATGGGATGCGCCATGATCCGGCGGACATCCTCCTCATCCATCTGGAAGGTGATGGCGCCGGCCGGGCTGAGCTTCTCCGCCGCGGTGCGCTGGTCCATGTTCCAGTTGCGGGCGACCTCGGACAGGTCCTTGCCGGCGAATTCCGGATGCGGCACCGACCAGGTGATGATCACCCGCACGTCGTCGCGCAGCCGGTCCGGCATCAGCACGGTGGAACCGGCCGGATAGGGATACATGTCGTAGGCCACTTCCTGCAGCGAGGCGCTGGCTTCCAGCAGCGCCAGGGTCTGCACGCTGCGGCCGTAATTCTCCGGCATCGAGCATTTGTGGTGGCTGATCCAGACCGGCACGCCGACCGCCTTGCCGATCTTCAGCGTCTCCTCGATCGAGGCGCAGACCTTGTCCGCCTCGTCGCGCATATGGGTGAAATACATCCCCCCGGCGGCGCGCAGCGGCTCGGCAACGGCAATCACCTCCTCGGTCGTCGCATGCATGTTGGGCTTGTAGTAGAGGCCGGTGGAGAAGCCGGAGGCACCCTCGGCCAGGGATTCGGCGACGATCTGCCGCATCCGGGCAATCTCGCCATCCTTGGCGGGCCGGTAGAGGTCATCCCCCATGACGCGGTAGCGCAGCGTCTGGTGTCCGACGAGGGCGTAGGTATTCACCGCCGCCGGGGTGCGCCGGAGCGCCTCGGCATATTCACCGAAGCTGTCGAAGGCGAGGCCGCTCTCGCCCACCAGGTCGAGCGGCGGCGGCGGCCGGTCGCCGGTGATCCGCAGCGGCGCCAGCGAGACGCCGCAATTGCCCACCACCACGCTGGTGACGCCTTGGCTCGACTTGCAGCGCAGGCATTCCGGGCCGCAGAGCACGGCGCGGTCGTCATGGGTATGGGCATCGATGAAGCCGGGGGCCAAGGCCCTGCCGGTGGCGATGATCTCGCGGTCGGCGCTGGCGCCGCCGAGGTCGCCGACGGCGATGATGCGTTCTCCGGTCACGCCGACATCGCCGACGCTGCGGGGGCCGCCGCTGCCGTCGAACAGCGTGGCATCGCGGATGATGAGGTCGCAGCGGAGGGCCATCGGTACGGGGCTCCTGGTGGGGTTCGGTTCGCCATAAGGGTTAGCTGGCTGCGCCCTGCGGGGGAAGGCCGTCCGGGGTGGGGGCGGGCGCCGGGGGACCTTGCAGGCCACGGCCGGCGAAGGCAGTTAGGCCCCGCCACTCAGGGAAGACGTTCCAGGATGATCCAGATCGACCGCCGCCGGCTGCTGGCCGGGTTTGGTGCCGCCGCTGCCCTGCCGGGCGGCGCCCGGGCGCAATCCGCCGCCACGACCATCCGCATCGGCGTGCTGGCGGATTTCTCCGGCCCCTACCGCGACACGTCCGGCCCCACCGCCTTCGCCTGCGTGCAGCAGGCGGTGGAGGATCTGGGCCTGGCCGCCCGCGGCATCGCGGTGGAGCTGATCCAGGGCGACCACCAGAACAAGCCTGATGTCGCCATGTCGCTGTCGCGCCAGTGGATCGACCTGCGCGGCGTGGACATGATCTGCGAGGTGAATAATTCCGCCATCGCCCTGGCGGTCGCCGGACTGGTGCAGGAAAAGAACAAGGTGCAGGTGAACACCGGTGCGCTGAGCGCCGCCATCACCGGGGAGCGCTGCTCGGCCAATACCATCCACTGGACCGCGGATACCTGGATGCTGGCGAATTCCGTCGGCCGGGCGACGGTGAAGAGCGGCGGCGACACCTGGTACTTCATCACCGCCGATTACGCCTTCGGCCACCAGATGGAACGCGACCTGACCCGCTTCGTCGGGGCGGCCGGCGGAAAGGTGATGGGCGCGGCGCGCTTCCCCTTCCCGGGCACCGCGGATTTCTCCTCGTTCCTGCTGCAGGCGCAATCCAGCCGGGCCAAGGTGGTGGGGCTGCTGATGGCCGGCGGCGACATGATCAACTGCATCAAGCAGGCCCGGGAATTCGGCGTGACGCGGCGCGCCCGGCTGGTCGGCACGCCGATGTTTATCACCGATATCCGCAGCATGGGCCTCGAAGTGGCGCAGGGCCTGACCGTCTGCGAGACCTTCTACTGGGACCTGAACGACCGCAGCCGCGCCTTCCTCGGGCGGGTGCTGCCGAAGACCCCGAACAACTACCCGAACCAAGAGCATGCCGGGACCTATTCCGGCGCGCTGCACTACCTGAAGTCGGTTGCCGACCTCGGCGTGGAACGGGCCAAGGCGAGCGGGCTCGACGTGGTGCAGCGGATGAAGGCGATGCCCACCGACGATGATTGCTTCGGCCCCGGGCGGGTGCGGGAGGATGGGCGGAAGATCCATCCGGCGCATCTGTTCGAGGTGAAGACACCTGGCGAGAGCAAGGGGCCCTGGGACACCTACAAGCTGGTCAGCAGCGTGGCCGCGGAGGAGGCCTTCCGGCCGATCGCCGAGGGAGGCTGCCCGCTGATCCGGACCTGAGGCGCCAGGGGCATGGCAAGTCTGGCATAGCAAGTCTGACGTGGCGAGCTGGGCGTAGCGAGCCGGGCGTGGCGAGCTGGGCGTAGCGAGTCGGGTGGGGCAAGTCTCGCGGCTTGCCCCACCCTGGCGGCTGGCGCAGCATTGGCCAAGGCAGGGCGCAGACCCGGCCACGAGAGGAGACATCCATGAGCACCACCCAGATCGGGCGGCGCACGGCCTTCGCCGGCGCCATGACCGGATTGGCATCCGGCGCGCTGCCCGCCGCCGCCGTGGCACAGACCGCGTTGCCGCGGCCGCCCGGCGCGGTGGCGCCTCATCAACCCGGCGCGGTGGCGCCCAATCGACCCGGCGCGGTGGCTCCCGCCCCGTTGACCCGCGGTTTCGCCCGTGACCGCCTGGCCCGCATCGCCGGCGTCATGCAGGCCGAGGCCGAGCGCGGCTCCTTCCCCGGTGCCGTCACGCTGATCGCCCGCCAGGGCGAGATCATCCATTTCGAGGCGCATGGCCACCAGGATGCGGCGAAGACCCGGCGCATGCCGCGCGAGGCGATCTTCCTGCAGGCCTCGATGACCAAGCCGCTGGTCTCCACCCTGGCGATGATGCTGGTCGAGGAAGGCCGCATGAAGCTGGACGACCCGATCGCCGGCGTGCTGCCCGA
>JAQGIA010000337.1 GCA_028291445.1 Belnapia sp. | reverse complement strand
CGGCGGCGTAATCGGCCGGACCCATCGCCTCGGCCCGGGTCAGGATGGCCTGGGTGCGTGGGCTGAGCGACCCCGGGTCCTGGTCGAGCAGGGCACGCTGGCCCCAGCGGTTCTCCCAGCTGGTGATGGCCCCGGCGATGGCGCGGCCCTCGGCGATGCCCTGCTCGAAGGCCTCGATCAGCGGATGGTCGCGGCGGCGCAGCATGGTGATGCCGGCCGCCTGCAAACGCTCCAGCAGGATTTCGAAGGCCTCCCGGCTGGCGGCGTCCAGCATCGCCCAGCCTTCGGATTCCATCACGATCAGCCGCTCGGGCTGGCGCGCCGCCGGGGTGGTGGCCGGTCCCTGCAGGCCGGGCGTGCCGCGATCGCCGCCGCAGCGGGCGGCGATCGCGATCGCCACCTGCCACATGTCCTCGATGCAGCCGGCATGGACGCCATGGGTGCTCTGACTGGTCGCCTGCCGCTCGCCGCGGTTGATGCCGCCCTGGCTGGGCTTCAGCGCCACGTTGCCGCAATAGGCGGCTGGCCGGATGATCGAGCCGCCGACCTGGGTGCCGATGGCGGCCGGCACCATCCTGGCGGCGACCGCCGCGGCCGAGCCGGAGGAGGAGCCGCCGGGGGTATGGCCGGGGTCGAAGGGGTTGGTGGTCGGGCCGGGATGCGAGCCGCCCAATTCGGTGGTGACGGTCTTGCCCAACACCACGGCGCCGGCCTGGCGCAGCGCCCAGACGGCGGCATTGTCCCGCTTCGGGAAGTTGCCCGCATAGCCGGCGCAGCCCATCTGCGTCGGCATGTCCCGCGTTTCCAGCAGGTCCTTGATGCCGATCGGCATGCCGTCGATCGGCGAGAGCGGCCGGCCTGCCCGCCAGCGGGCGGCGCTGGCATCGGCATCGGCGCGGGCGCCTGCATCGTTGCGCACCACCCAGGCCTGCACCACCGGCTCCCGCGCGGCGATGGTCTCGAGGCAGGCTTCCAGATAGCCGCGCGGCGTCGCGGTGCCGGCGGCGAAGGCCGGGGTCGCGTCATGCCAGCGCAGCGCCTGGAATTCCCGTGGCGAGTAATGGCCCATGCTGTCCCTCCCGGCTGAGCCGGCCCCTGCTGGCTGAACCGGCCCCTGCTGGCTGAGGCGGCCCCTGCTGGCTGAGCCGGCCCCTGCTGGCTGAGCCGGCCCGTGCTGGCTGAGGCGGGATGATCGGCCGGCCGCCCACCTACCGCAAGATGCCATCCCAGAGCGGCAGGCCGAGCAGCGCCGCCAGGCCGATCATCACATGGCAGGCAAGCCGGAAGATCCGCTCGCTGGCCAGGCCGAACATCCGGGTGCCGATCCAGATGCCGAGGCCATAGAGCGGCGCGGCGACGAGGAAGGGCGTCGCCAGCGCCGGGGTCAGCAGCCCCGCCAGGGCATAGCTGATCCCGGCGAGCACCCCGCCGGCGGCGATGAACAGGCCGAAGGAGGCGCGGACGGATCGCGCATCGCCCGGCTGGCCGAGCAGATAGGCCACCACCGGCGGACCGCTGACCATGGCGATGCCGCCCAGCAGGCCGGCCGCCACGCCGACGCCGATGGTTGCCGGCGGGTTCGGCCTGCCGCGGAAGCGCCAGCCGGAAACCAGCAGGCCGAGCAGCCCGAGGACGGCGACCGCGACGCCCCAGCGCAGCGCCAGCGGGTCCGCCCGGGCCAGGATGGCGGCCCCGAAGGGCGTGCCCAGCACCGCCCCCAGCGCCAGCAGCCCCACCTGCGGCCGATCCGCCAGCCGCCAGGCGGCGGGGGTGAGGATGATGATGGCCAGCACCTCCAGCACCAGCATCAGCGGCGCCGCGCCCTGCGTCCCGAGCGCGACGGAGGCCAGCGGCACGAAGATCAGCGCCGCGCCGAAGCCGGAGAAGCCGCGCGCCAGGCCGCCGGCCAGCGCCGCGCCCAGCAACCATCCGAGCGCCGCGCCCTGGGGTATCCCCTGGGGCATCCCCTGGGGCACCCACTGGAGCACCCACTGGAGCACCCACTGGAGCACCCACTGGGGCAATGCCATCATCATCTGCATGGCCAGCAGTGTCGCGCCTTCGCGCCGTGGCGGGAACACCCAGGCGGACCCATGAGCGTTGCGGGCCAGGCGTTGCGGCGGCGCTGCGTTGCGCTAGGCTCGCCGGTACGCGGTCGCGCCGGGGCGGCTGGCGTCGGAGACAACGACATGCCGCAGCGCCGCCACATCCTGCAACTCGCGGCCGGCGCCCTGGTGGCTCCCTTGGCCGCGCCGGCGATCTCCCGCGCCGCCGAGCAGAAAACCCTCCGCTTCGTGCCGCAGGCCGACCTCGCCATCCTCGACCCGATCGCCACGCCGGCCTTCGTCACCCGCGCCCATGGCTTCATGGTTTTCGACACGCTCTATGGCGTCGACGAGCATTTCGTCGCCCAGCCGCAGATGGTCGAGGGCCATGCCGTCGAGCAGGACGGCAAGCTGTGGCGGCTGACCCTGCGTGAGGGGCTGCGCTTCCACGACAACGAGCCGGTGCGGGCGCGCGACGTGGTCGCCAGCCTGAACCGCTGGGGCAAGCGGGACACCTACGGCTTCGACCTCATGGCGGTGCTCGACGAGCTCTCCGCCGGATCGGACCGCGAGGTGGTCTTTCGCCTGAAGAAGCCCTTCCCGACCCTGCCGGACCTGCTCGGCAAGGCCGGCACCAACATGCCCTGCATCATGCCGGAACGGCTGGCCGCGACCGACCCGATGCGGCCGGTGACCGAGATGATCGGCAGCGGCCCCTTCCGCTTCCTGGCCGCCGAGCGGGTGCCCGGCGCCCGCGCCGTCTACGAACGCTTCGCGGGCTATGTCCCCCGCCCGAACGGCGTCGCCAGCATGCTGGCCGGGCCGAAGCGGGTGCATCTCGACCGCGTCGAGTGGCGCACCATGCCGGATCCGGCGACCGCCGCCGCGGCGCTGCAGGCCGGCGAGGTGGATTGGTGGGAGCAGCCGCTGCCCGACCTGCTGCCGATTTTGCGCCGCAGCCGGGCGATCCGCACCGAGATCCTGGATGAGGCCGGCTTCGTCGCCATGCTGCGGCTGAACCATGTGCAGCCGCCCTTCGACAACCCCGGGGTACGGCGGGCGATCCTGGCGGCGCTGAGCCAGGCCGATGTCATGCGCGCGGTGGCCGGCGAGGACCGGGCCGGCTGGCGCGACGGCATCGGCTTCCTCACCCCGGGCCCGCTGGCGAGCGATGCCGGCATGGCGCCGCTGCTGGCGCCCCGCAGCATCGATGAGGCGAAGCGCCAGTTGCAGGCCGCCGGCTACAAGGGGGAGAAGGTGGTGCTGATGGCGCCGACCGATTTCGCCAGCATCAACATGATGAGCCAGGTGATCGGCGACCTGTTCAAGCAGATGGGCTTCAACCTGGACTACCAGGCCTCCGACTGGGGGACGGTGGCGCAGCGCTGGAATTCGCGCCAGCCGGTGAGCCAGGGCGGCTGGAGCGCCTTCTGCACCTTCACCACCGCGGCCAGCACCATGACGCCGGCGGACAACAAGTTCATCCGCGGCATCGGCGAGCGTGGGTTGTTCGGCTGGCCGGACAGCGCGGAGATCGAAACGCACCGCAGCGCCTTCCTCGATGCGGTCGATCCGGTCCGCCAGCAGGCCGCATGCCGGGCGGTCCAGGAGGCGGCCTTCCGCGACCTGCCCTATCTGCCGCTCGGCGTCTTCTTCCAGCCGACCGCCTTCCGCAGCAGCCTCAGCGACATCCCGAAGGGCTTCCCGGTCTTCTTCAATGTGCGGAAGACCTGATCCCGCCGAAGTCCTGACCCCGCCGAAGACCTGGCGGCTTCACGCCGGGCCGGCGAATGCCGATACTGGCGGCCTGTTGTTTCGGCGCGTGACCAAGGCCCCGCGGCGCTTCCGCCCCGGGCGCCCACGCATTAGCGGAAGGAAGAGCCTGCATGGCCAAGGTCATCATCAGCGTCGCCATCACCGGGGCCATCCATACCCCGAGCATGTCGGACTACCTGCCGATCACCCCGCAGGAGATCGCCGAGCAGTCGATCGCCGCGGCCGAGGCCGGTGCGGCGATCATCCACCTGCATGCGCGCGACCCGGTCGACGGCCGGCCGACGCCGGACCCGAAGGTCTTCATGCAATTCCTGCCGGTCATCAAGCAATCGACCGATGCGGTGATCAACATCACCACCGGCGGCGGCCTGGGGATGACGGTGGACGAGCGGCTGGCGGCGCCGCTGCAGGCGAAGCCGGAGATGTGCTCGCACAACATGGGCTCGATGAATTTCAACATCTCGGGCAGCGCCGCGCGCATCCGGCATTTCAAGCACGCCTGGGAGAAGCCCTATCTGGAGGGCACCACCGACTTCATCTTCCGCAATACCTTCAAGGACATCGAGCAGATCGTCGAGCGGCTCGGCAAGGGCCATGGCACGCGCTTCGAGTTCGAATGCTACGACGTCGGGCACCTGTACAACCTCGCGCATATGCTGGACCGCAAGGTGGTGGAGCCGCCGCTGTTCACCCAGACCATCTTCGGCATCCTGGGCGGGCTCGGCGCCGAGCCGCGCAACCTGATGTTCATGAAGGAAACCGCCGACCGGCTGTTCGGTAAGGATTACGTCTGGTCGGTGCTGGCCGCCGGCCGCAACCAGATGCCCTTCACCACCATGGCCGGCATCCTCGGCGGCAATGTGCGGGTCGGGCTGGAGGACAGCCTCTGGCTCGGCCGCGGCGTGCAGGCGAAGAGCAATGCCGAGCAGGTGGCGAAGATCCGCCGGATCCTGGAGGAGCTCAGCCTCGAGATCGCCACCCCGGCCGAGGCGCGGCAGATGCTGGCGCTGAAGGGCGGCGATCTCGTCGGCTTCTGACGGCAGGCGAGGCGGGGCGGCGGTCCGTACCGCCGCCCCGGTCAGGCTCAGCGCATCACGGCGATGTCGATGACTTCGGCCTGCGGCAGGCCGGCGACGGCACCGATGATCGTCGCCTTGCCGGAGGCGAGGTCGACGGTGTGCAGCGTGCCCGCGGCCAGCAGCATCGCCGCATTGGCGCCGCCGGCCTCCGTCAGGATGTCGAAGGCGACGCCGACCGGCAGGCTGGCGGCGATCTCGCCCTTCGGCTGCTGCACGCCGTCGTTCGGCGGCGCCTGCAGATTCAGGCTGCGGGACAGGCTATCGACGGTATAGAGCATCGTCGCGGTCGCGCCGGCCATGCTGTTGGTATAGGCGCCGGCGACCACGCGCGGGGTGGTCTCGGCCCAGGGCGTGCCGGCCTG
>JAQGIA010000315.1 GCA_028291445.1 Belnapia sp. | reverse complement strand
GGCCGGCCGGCCGCGGCATCCTTCGCCGCCAACCCCAATGGCGGCCCGATCGGCGCCCCCATCGCCGGTGGCGCCCGGCCGGTCGCCGGACGTGGCGGCGCGCTGCGGACGGCGGCCATGCCGGTTTCGGTCGCCAGCGCGCAGATGATGGCGCAGGAGGAGATGGCGGCGCCGCATGGGGTCAACCAGGCTCCGGCGATGGCGCCGGTCATGGCCGCGGCCCCGTCGGTCGAGCCGCAGCGTCGCCCGGCCGTGGTGGCGGGCCATCCGGCAGCCCCGGTCGCCGTGCCGCCGCAGCCCAGCGGCGGCTTCGGTGGGCTGTTCCGCCGGGTGACCGGTGCGGTGACCTCGGGCGAGGCGATGCGCCGCACGCTGGCCGAGCCGCAGCCGGTCGCGCCGCAGTTGGCGCCCCAGGCGGCACCCCAGATGACGACCCTGGCGCCGCAGCAGGCCCGCCAGGCCGAGCCGCAGGTCCGGGTCGACTTCGAAATCCCGGCCTTCCTCCGCCGCCAATCCAACAACTGAGGCTTTCCGGCATCGGTCGTTGCTGACGGGCCACCCCGCGAGGGGTGGCCCGTTTTGCGTCTGAGCCCAAATTCGATGCAATAAGGCCTCTGGTTGCAGCGCAAAAATCTAACTTAATCAATGTGTTGTGGCGTAATATGAAGTAATAAGCCTTGACTCGCACAGGCCCGGCCAGAATGCCACGTTTCGCCTGGGCCAAGGCCTTGCGACGCACCCGGGCATCCCGGGACGGGTTTCGAAGCCCTCGGCGTCTGGCAGAACAGGGGTAAGCATGGACGGATACTTCCCGCTCGAGACAGGTCGCCGCTGGACGCTGAAGGCCGCCATCGGCTGCGTCGGGATTGGCCTGCACAGCGGCAAGCGCGCCAGCCTCACCTTGCGCCCGGCCCTCGCGGGAACCGGGATCCGTTTTCTGCGGACCGACATCGGGCTCGATATCCCCGCCCTTTACGATCATGTCGTCGATACCCGGCTTTGCACCGCGCTCGGCCTGCCGGATGCGCCGGAACGCCGGATCGGCACGGTGGAACACGTCATGGCGGCGCTGGCCGGCTGCGGCGTGGATGACGCCATTGTCGAGATCGACGGGCCGGAAGTGCCGATCCTCGATGGTTCGGCCGCGCCCTTCGTCTTCCTGATCGACTGCACCGGCTTGGTTGCCCAGGCGGGCACCGGCCAGGTGGAGGCGATCGAGGTGTTGCGCCCGGTCCGGGTGCAGGATGGCGACGGCCCGGATGCCGCTTGGGCCGCCCTGGCGCCCACCATCGGCGACCGGTTCGAAGCCTCGCTGACCATTGATTTCCCCGGCACCGCCATCGGCCGGCAGTCGCTGACCACCCGGCTTTCCCCGCAGGCCTTCCGCGGCGGCCTCGCCGATGCGCGGACCTTCACCCTGGCGGAGGAAGTCGCCCGGCTGCGCGCCGCGGGCCTCGCCCAGGGCGGCAGCCTGGCCAATGCGGTGGTGGTCGATGGACCGCTGGTGCTGAACCCGGGCGGGCTGCGCCAATCGGACGAGTTCGTCCGGCACAAGCTGCTGGACGTGGTCGGCGACCTCGCCCTGGCCGGTGCGCCGCTGCGGGCCCGCTTCACCGGGCACCGCTCCGGCCATGCGCTGAACAACCGGCTGCTGCGGGCGCTGTTCGCCGACCGGGCGAATTGGCGGCCGGTGCAGGCCTATGGTGCCCCGATGCACGCCGTTTCCAACCTCGGCGTCACCCTGGCTTCCCAGGCCGAGGGCGTCTCCGCCCGGCTGCCGGCCGCCGCCGCCGCGGCCGTCGCCTGATCCACCCTGGCCTGCCGGATGCCCGGGTGCCTGGGTCCTGTGGACCGGCGCCGCGACGTGGTATAGAGCCGGTCAACTCCTTCGACCGGGCCATGATGATCCGACGCCTGTCTCCCACGCCGTCCCGTCGCCTGCCGTCCCTCCGGCGGCTTGCCCCGCGCCTGGCCCTGCTCGGGCTGGTCGCTTTGGCGCTGCCCGGCTGCTCCCTGTTCGGCAATTGGGATGGCAAGCAGACCAGCCTGGATACCGAGCGCCGGTCGCGCATCAGCAACACCGTGGACCGCTCGCCCGAAGGCCTCTACGCCGCCGGGATCGAGGCGCTGCAGGCCCGGCGTTTCCAGGTCGCGGTCGATTTGTTCGACCAGGTGGAGCGTGACCATCCCTTTTCCGCCTGGGCGACCAACGCCAAGCTCATGTCCGCCTATGGCGAATACCAGCGCAACAAATACACCGAGGCGATCGGCGCGCTGGACCGCTTCATCCAGCTGCATCCGGCGCATCGCGACATCGCCTATGCCTATTACCTCCGGGCGCTTTGCTACTACGAGCAGATCGCCGATGCGCAGCGCGACCAGCGCGGCACGGAACAAGCCATGGCGGCGCTGCAGGATGTGGTGAACCGCTTTCCCGACAGCGCCTACGCGCGGGACGCACGGCTGAAGCTGGACCTCGGGCGGGACCATCTGGCCGGCAAGGAAATGAACATCGGCCGCTTCTACCAGCAGCAGAAGCTTTATGGCGCGGCGATCGGCCGGTTTCGCCGGGTGGTCGAGGACTATCAGACCACCAACCATGTCCCCGAGGCACTGCACCGGCTGACCGAGATCTACCTGACCCTCGGGCTGGTCGAGGAAGCGCAGAAGACCGCCGCCGTGCTGGGCCATAATTTCCCCGGCAGCCCCTGGTACCAGGATAGCTACGCGCTGCTGGTGGAAGGCGCCCCCGCCGCCCAGGGCGACCGGCCAGGCTTCGTCCGCCGGGCCTGGAACACGATTTTCTAGCGCGAATTCCGTTCGAAAAGGCTCGCGGAATGCACGCTGGCTCCTTGTTTTGGCGAGCAAATTATCCCTGCCGGATGATCCTGTCCGTTCGGGGTTTGCTCTAGGATCGGGCGGGCGGCGCCGCATGCTCGCATCCCTCGCCATCCGCGACGTGGTGCTGATCGAAAGGCTGGACCTTTCCTTCGGCACCGGCCTGACCGTGCTCACCGGCGAGACCGGCGCCGGCAAGTCGATCCTGCTCGACAGCCTGGGCCTTGCCTGCGGCCTCCGCGCCGAGGCCGGGATGGTGCGCGCCGGCCAGTCGCAATGCTCGGTCGCCGCTGGCTTCGTCCCGCCCGAGGGGCATCCGGCGCTGGCCATCCTCGCCGAGCAGGACATGGAAGCCGAGGACATGCTGGTGCTGCGCCGGGTGGTCCAGGCGGATGGCCGCAGCCGGGCCTTCGTCAATGGCCAGCCGGTTTCGGTCGGGCTGCTGCGCCGGCTGGCGGCGACCCTGGTCGAGGTCCAGGGCCAGCACGACCAGGTCGGCCTCGCCGACCCCGCCACCCATGCCGGCCTGCTCGACGCCTTCGGCGGGCTGGAGCCCCGCCGGACCACGACCGCCGCGAGTTTCCGCGCCTGGCGCGAGTCGGAACGCGCCCTGGCCGTGGCACGGGAGGCGATCGCCGCCGCCCGCCGCGACGAGGAATTCCTGCGCCACGCGGTCGAGGAACTTTCCGGCCTCTCGCCCGAGGAGGGCGAGGAGGAGGAGCTTTCCAAGGAACGCCAATACCTCCAGCAGGCCGAGCGGCGTGGCGAGAGCATCGCTTCCGCGCTCGCCGATCTGCAGCCGCGCGACCGCCGCCGCGGTGGCCCCGGCGATGCCATGCGCAACGCCGCCCGCGCCCTGGAACGCCTGCCGCCGCCGAACGAGGAAGCCCAGGCGATCGTCGTGCTGCTCGGCACCGCGCAGGATGCGCTGGCCGAGGCGGAGACCCTGCTGCAACGCCTGCTGGCCGAGGATGGCCCCGATCCGCGCCGGCTGGAACAGCTGGAGGACCGGCTGTTCGGCCTGCGCGCCGCCGCCCGCAAGCATGGCGTGGCGGTGGTTGAGCTACCGGCGCTGCTGGTATCGCTGAAGGAGCGGCTCGGGGCGCTGGATGCCGGCACCGGTCAGGTGGCGCGGCTGGAACAGGCCGCCGGCGTCGCCCGCCGCGCCTATCTCGAAGCCGGCGAGGCGCTCTCCGCGGCACGGCGCGAGGCCGCTGGCCGGCTGGAAAAGGCGCTGGCCAAGGAGTTGGCCCCGCTGAAGCTCGACCGCGCCCGGCTGCTGGTGGATGTGGCGGCGCGCGAGGAAGGCGGCTGGGCGGCGGATGGCATGGACCGGGTGAATTTCCTGGTTTCGACCAACCCCGGCCAGACGCCGGGCCAGTTGCAGAAGATCGCCTCCGGCGGCGAGCTGTCCCGCCTGATGCTGGCGCTGAAGGTGGTGCTCTCGCGCGGCTCGCCGGTCCCGACCCTGGTCTTCGACGAAGTGGATGCCGGCATCGGCGGCGCCACGGCGGCGGCCGTGGGGGAGCGGCTGGCACGGGTGGCGGAACGCTTGCAGGTGCTGGTGGTTACGCATAGTCCGCAGGTCGCGGCGCGCGGGGCGCAGCAGCTGCGCGTCGCCAAGCGGGTGTCCGGCGACCGTGCGACGACGGTGGTCGAGCCGCTCGACAAGCGGGAACGGCGGGAGGAGATCGCCCGGATGCTGGCCGGTGAGCGGGTGACGGACGCGGCGCGGGCGGCGGCCGACAGCCTGCTGACGGGAGGGCTGCTGTGAGGTCCAAACCACCCGAGGCGCTGACCGAAGCCGAGGCCGCCGCCGAACTGGCGGCGCTGGCCGCCGAGATCGCCCACCACGACCGCGCCTATCACCAGCATGACGCGCCCGAGATCGCCGATGCCGACTATGATGCGCTGCGCCTGCGCAACGCCGCCATCGAGGCCCGCTTCCCCACGCTGAAGCGCGCCGACAGCCCCAGCGAGGCCCCGCCCGGCGCGCCCCCCGCCGCCGGCTTCGCCAAATCCCGCCACGGCACCCCGATGCTCAGCCTCGGCAATGCCTTCGCGCCTGAGGATTTTGCCGAGTTCGCCCGCAGCATCCGGCGCTTCCTTGGCCTGGCCGAGACGGAGGTGTTGCAATTCATGGCCGAGCCGAAGATCGACGGGCTCTCGGTCAACCTCACCTATGAGCAGGGGGTCTTCCGCCGCGGCGCCACCAGGGGCGACGGCACCGAGGGCGAGGACATCACCCGCAACCTCGAAACCCTCGCCGAACTGCCGCGCCGCCTTGCCGCCCCCTGCCCCGAACGCATCGAAATTCGTGGCGAAGTCTTCATGACCAAGGCGGATTTCCTCACGTTCCAGGCCGAGCAATCGCGGCTTTTCGCCGAACGCGAGGCCCGCCGCGAGGCCGGCGAGCGGGTCGGCGAAGCCATCCGCATCCCGGTCAATCCGCGCAATGCCGCCGCCGGCTCGCTCCGCCAGCTCAACCCCGAGATTACCGCGCGGCGGCCGCTGAAGCTGTTCGCCTATGCCCAGGGCGAGTCCAGCGAAGCGGTGGCGGAGACCCATTCCGGCTACCTCGAACGGCTGAAGGCCTGGGGCTTCCAGGTCAACCCGCTTTCGGCCCTGCTGCCCGACGAGCATGCGGCGGAGGCTTTCCAGTCCCGCATCGGCGAGCAGCGCGCCGGCCTCGCCTATGACATCGACGGCGTCGTCTACAAGCTCG